>NZ_JAMZEE010000001.1:0-231469 GCF_024704895.1 Bacteroides muris (ex Fokt et al. 2023)
GTCTGTTGTGGACGGAAGGGCGTTTTTTGCCATCTCAACCTCAAATTCCTTGCAGAAATCATCGGCAATACAAAAAAAATCTGTAACTTTACTTTCGGTAATCATGATATAGTATTTATTGTTTGGTACCTCTAAATTACTAAATATCAATGATGCTACCAAAAGAATCGGCAACTTTTTCAAGCTGCCGATTCAACTGTTTCATGGCGTTCCTTATCCCGAACTCACGTTAAAAGTCTCCTATGTCTCCTAGATAAGGAAACCGTTCACCTTTCTCCGGGTGGCGGTTAGTTCCGTCAGCCCACTTGTATGTTTCTGCATCCGGCGATGGTGCATACCGTAAACGTAGGTTGACACCATCAATCACTACTTGCTGCGAAGTACCTACGATAGATTCCAATGTGGTGGTCTTATCCTTAAAATAATCGGTCGTATAATAAAATATACCGAAACTTACTAACAGCACCAATACAATACCACCAATAAACCAATATAAAGCTCTGCTCCTTGGGGGAAGGGAAAGTTCCTGCTCTTCAACCTCTATAGGAGATGTTGTCTGTGTAATGGATACCGGAGGGATGGGTGAAACGGCAATCGGTGCAGCTGGTACAACGGGACATCCGCATTGCGGACAAACGTGTACGCAATCAGCCAGTTCAGCGCCACATTCATGGCAATGGCGATTTTTCGTGGCAGATATGGGGCACCCGCATGTGGGGCACGATGTTGCACCGTTAGGAATTTCAGTTCCACATTCACTACAGACAATAAACTGTTCTTCTTCTGCACAACGTTCACTGGTGTTGCCACACTTCGGACAGAAACATTCTTTTTGATAAGCATCATGTTCAAATATGTATTGGCATGAAGTACACTTGAATTTCATTTTCGTACTCATAATAGTTATTTTTAGTTGTTGAAATACTTAAGGGATTGTGTCTCGATACGTTCCGGCTCTGTTTTGATAGAGAATGACTCACCATTCTCCTTATACTCCTTCACCTGATTGGTGCGGATTACTTTCCGCTTTAACCAATTCCCGTGTTCGTCCGCTTCCAGATACTCATACCTGTCTGTGGTAAGATAATCTCCGGTTTCATCGTAATCGTGTACACTTTTACTATCAGGAAGAAGGTTCGCTCCGGTGTAAGTAAATTTTTCTGTGAGGTAAATCATTTTCACCTGACTTTTACGTTCTATGATTCTGTCCTGCTCGTCAAAAAGATATTCTACAGAACCTTCCATATCAGATTCATCTGAACTCATATCGCTCCGCTTATGGTCACTGTATGTAATGATATAAGAACCCCAGTTGCTTCTGTTATATTTTGTACGTTCGGCATTATAACTGTAAGTTGTAGAAGATTCATTCCCTTCACTGATTTCCAATATATTTCCTACTTTATCAAACCGAATAAATTTCCCTTCACTATCAGCCACACTTTCTACATTCCCATATATACAGAGACCTTTGCGTGCCGACAAAGGATGAGGAACTCCAGTATCTTCATTAACTGAAATCGTATTCAAGTCTTCATCCAAATCTACAGCCTTGAACAGTGCTCCTTCAAAAATGAATCCTCTTTCTACGGGTGAATAATACGCAGTGTAAGGCTCTATTTCCTCCAGCTCCGATGGAGCAAGGGAGTCCAAAGTCAAATCAAAGCGTGACAAGCTACGTGTGAAGACCAGTCGGTTTCCTTCTATCTTTCCATAATAGATTGTTGCTCCTTGGTAAACCGATTTCCAAAGGTCTCCATCTTCTGGCACGGAATTGTAGGCCCTCGCCATAAATACATTATTTCCATCTACCCTGAAGGACAGGTCGCCATACTGAACTCTAGGCTCTGCCAAAGGGCAATACGATTCAAAAGCCTCCTTCGGAATAGAATCGTGGGATAGCACTTTGGAGAATTCGCTGTTGACATAGCCCTTTTCACCTGTACGTAGCCGCACTTTATACCATCCGTTGACCGAATCTACCAGTTCGCATATTTCTCCACGTTCAATGAACCCTACCAGCTTGCCTTCCACCGGTTCTTTTTTGACACTAATGTCCGATTTTATTGCAATTACATACGAGTGGTTTGGATTCTTTGAGAAAGAGGGAGACTTTTGCTTGGGAGAGTCTTTGCAGGCCATGAATAACAAAAACGTCCGCATAAAATCAATAGGTAACGCACATTCATAATATTTCGAATAAATTTACCTCTCTCAGCCTCTCCGGGGGCCATTCAACATAAAAGCGTGAGACTGCATGCCACGTTCTGGTTGGAGGTCCTAGGAAAACCTTGTACACGGATATGGGTATAGCAGCCCACGCTATATGCGTGAGAACCACTATGCTATCCTTGTGTACAATTGTGAATTTCCTAGGTTCCCAACCACAAGATAAGCATAACGCTTCTTCAAATTCTAAAATGTCTTGGAGGGAGCTTCCTCTCTCCAAATGCAAAAATATGAAAAATGTAGGAAGTGCAATAACATTTCCTGCATTTTTTATGTTGGCACATAAGTATTTATAATCATTACAGTTTGAATTCCTTGTTTTTTCGTTGTGGTTGTTGTATTGTTGGAGCAGCCTCTCGAACTGCTTCCTAAACCAGTCGAGGATGTTCTTCCCGTTGATGCGCAGGACGAAGCATTTCCTTTTCCTGTTTTTTTGATGTAGTCGGTCTGCACCGTGGTCGCGGTAATGCTGGGCGGTGGAAAATGCCGGCTACCGTGCCATCAAGACAGCATAAATACTACGAATATGTTTGGTATATAGGGCAAAAGAAACAGTAATCCTGAACCGTTTATAGAAGCCATCATCAATGATGCTGAGTATAGGCATAAAAAAAGGAGTACCGCTGTACTCCAACCTTTGTTAACCTTAAATCTAATACTATGAAAAACACATTGCAAAGGTACGGACTTTTTGCTTATCTCCAAATAAAGCAAATAAAAAAGGCTGTTTTATAACATGTTTTAGGAAAATGCGTCTCTTTGTTAAGGCTTGCTAAGGTTTTGAAGCCTCTCCGTGAGTGTTTTCTAAAAAAGAATTATCTTTGTCACATTAAGTTTTGGGCTTTACTTGGCGGTCTTCTGTTCTCTTGGCTCAAAGCTTTGGAAATTAAAAACTAAAGACCCGTATGCACGAAGATATTGTCCTTACCCCGATGATGAAACAGTTCCTTGACTTGAAGGCAAAGCATCCCGATGCTGTCATGCTGTTTCGTTGTGGTGACTTCTATGAAACCTATTCCACCGATGCTGTCGTTGCGTCCGAAATTCTCGGTATTACCTTGACCAAACGTGCCAACGGCAAGGGGAAGACCATCGAGATGGCGGGTTTCCCACATCATGCGCTCGATACTTATCTGCCTAAACTGATACGTGCCGGTAAGCGTGTGGCTATTTGCGACCAACTGGAAGACCCGAAGCTGACGAAGAAGCTGGTGAAGCGCGGCATCACGGAACTGGTGACGCCGGGAGTATCCATCAACGACAATGTGCTGAACTACCGGGAAAACAACTTCCTGGCTGCCGTCCATTTCGGCAAAGGAGCTTGCGGAGTGGCTTTTCTGGATATATCTACGGGCGAATTTCTGACGGCTGAGGGACTGTTCGACTATGTGGACAAGCTGCTGAACAATTTTGCCCCGAAAGAAGTGCTTTTCGAGCGTGGCAAGCGCTTGATGTTCGAGGGAAACTTCGGCAGCAAGTTCTTCACTTTCGAGTTGGACGACTGGGTGTTTACCGAGACCTCGGCCCGGGAGAAGCTGCTGAAGCATTTCGAGGTGAAGAACCTGAAAGGCTTCGGTGTAGAGCATCTCAAGAACGGCATCATAGCTTCGGGAGCCATCCTGCAATACCTCATCATGACGCAGCATACGCAGATTGGGCATGTTACTTCGCTGGCACGCATCGAGGAGGATAAGTATGTCCGCCTGGATAAGTTCACAGTGCGCAGCCTGGAGCTGATGGGCAGCATGAACGATGGCGGCAGCAGTCTGCTGAACGTGATAGACAAGACCATCAGCCCGATGGGTGCCCGCTTGCTGAAACGTTGGCTGGTATTCCCGTTGAAAGACGTGCAGCCGATTAACGAGCGGCTGAATGTGGTGGAATACTTCTTCCGCCAGCCCGATCTCAAGGAACTGATAGAGGAACAGTTGCATTTGATAGGCGACTTGGAACGTATCATCTCCAAAGTGGCGGTAGGCCGTGTCTCTCCGCGTGAGGTGGTGGCGCTGAAGGTGGCTTTGCAGGCCATTGAACCCATCAAGGCGGCTTGTATGGAGGCCGACAATGCCAGTCTGAATCATATAGGCGAACAGTTGAACATCTGCCAGTCCATCCGCGACCGCATCGACAGGGAGATAGACAATGACCCGCCGTTGCTGATTAATAAAGGAGGTGTCATCAAGTCCGGTGTCAGTGCCGAACTGGACGAGTTGCGCCGGATTGCTTACTCCGGTAAGGATTATTTGTTGCAGATACAGCAGCGCGAGAGCGAGCTGACGGAAATTCCCAGCTTGAAGATAGGCTACAATAATGTCTTTGGCTACTACATCGAGGTGCGCAACACGCATAAAGACAAAGTGCCGGCAGAGTGGATACGCAAGCAGACCCTTGCCAATGCCGAACGCTACATTACCCAGGAATTGAAGGAGTACGAAGAGAAAATTCTCGGCGCGGAGGACAAGATACTGGTGCTGGAAACACAACTCTATGCAGAGCTGGTGCAATCTCTGAGCGAGTTCATTCCTGCCATTCAGATTAATGCGAACCAGATAGCGCGTCTGGACTGCCTACTCTCCTTTGCCACGGCAGCACGCGAGAACAACTATATACGTCCCGTCGTTGCCGACGACGATGTGCTGGAAATCCGCCAGGGACGGCATCCGGTGATTGAGAAACAGCTTCCCATCGGCGAGAAGTATATTGCCAACGATGTGATGCTGGATAGCCAGACCCAGCAGATTATTATCATAACAGGTCCCAATATGGCGGGTAAGTCCGCTTTGCTGAGGCAGACGGCATTGATTACGTTGCTGGCTCAAATCGGCAGTTTCGTACCTGCGGAGAATGCCCATATCGGGTTGGTGGATAAGATATTCACCCGTGTGGGGGCCAGCGATAATATTTCCGTGGGCGAGTCTACCTTTATGGTAGAGATGAACGAGGCGGCAGACATCCTGAACAACCTTTCTCCGCGTAGCCTGGTACTGTTCGACGAGCTGGGACGCGGCACTTCCACGTATGACGGTATTTCCATCGCCTGGGCAATCGTGGAGCACATCCATGAGCATCCGAAAGCGAAAGCGCGCACGCTCTTTGCCACGCACTACCATGAACTGAACGAGATGGAGAAAAGTTTCCGGCGCATCAAGAATTACAATGTGTCGGTCAAGGAGATAGATAACAAGGTCATTTTCCTGCGTAAGCTGGAGCGGGGTGGCAGTGAGCACTCCTTCGGTATTCATGTGGCAAAGATGGCAGGTATGCCGAAAAGCATTGTAAAGCGTGCCAACGACATTCTGAAACAACTTGAAACGGACAACCGCCAGCAGGGAATTTCCGGCAAGCCGATGCCGGAAGTGGGAGAGACGCGCGGCGGCATGCAACTCAGCTTCTTCCAGCTCGACGATCCGGTGCTGTGCCAGATACGCGACGAGATACTGAATCTGGATGTGAATAACCTTACGCCGCTGGAGGCGCTGAACAAGCTGAATGATATAAAGAGGATAGTGAAGGGGAAATGATTCCACCCTCTTTCAAGTAAGGGGCCAGGTTGAATTGGGCATTGAGATAGCTGTTTGGCATGCCTTGTTCACGCCCGAAATATTCTGGTCATTTCATTTGGGTTGTTCGTGAGTTCGTGTTGTTGCGGCTGCGGTAGCAAGCCGCCCGGTGACTGCGATACTCAAAAAAATAGCTTCTTCTTAATAAATGCAGATGGTATAAGATGATTAGGCATTAGTAATTTCCTGCCCTTCTTTCACGTTCTTTCTTTGCTGTTCGCTGTATTGACGGGGCGGCATTCCGTAACGTTGTGAAAAAGCTTTATAAAAAGTGCTTCGGTTGGTGAATCCCGTGCGGTCCATCAGCTCTTCGATGGTGAAGTTGCTGGAGACTAACAAGCGTTCTGCCGTGGAGAGGCGGTATTCTTTGATGATGTCGGCAGGCGATTTGTCGGTAAGTGGTTTCAGCTTACGGTAGAACTGTCGGCTACTGTAGCCCATTTCTTTACTCAAGAGTTCTACTTGCAGGTCGGGATTGGCCAAGTTCTTTTCAATGACTTCTGTCATTTTTTCTAAGAATTCCTGTTCTTCTTTGTGCAGGCAGCTTCCTTCTTTCCAGGTAAAGGTGCTGAGTGCCGAACTATAATATTCCTTCAGGTTTTCTTCGCGGCGGATGAGATGATAGACCATCTTTTCCAAGTATTTCACGTTGAAAGGCTTGGTGACATAGGCATCCGCTCCAGATTCCAGTCCTTTTACTTGGTCGTCTTCGTGATGCAGTGCCGAGAGCAGGATGAGGGGGATATGGCTCCACAGCTTATGTTGCTTGATAGCGGAGGTGAAGGATAGCCCGTCTATATCGGGCATCATCACGTCTGAGATGATGAGGTCTGGCTGTCGCTGCTCCAAGCTGTTTAATGCCTTTTGGGCATTATTGAAGGAGAGTACGTTGTATTTCTCCGTGAATATTTCGGATACGAACCATAGCATGGAAGGGTCATCATCTATCACCATGACCGTCTGCTTGTTTGTGTCGAATTCTCGGGTGTATTTTTCGGGCAGTTCTTGCGCTTCTTTGGTGAGAATGCTTGGAGAAGCCGTTTCGTATGCGGTTTGTGGTACCTCTTGTCCGTTGGGAGATAGCGAGGGCAGGCTTACAGTGAAGGTGGTCAGTTCGCCCGGTATGCTTTCGATGTTTATCTCCCCTTCCAGCAGCGTCACCATGCTTTTGCAGATGGCCAGTCCCAGTCCGTTTCTTGAGTTTTTGCCGTTCATCTCCACGGAATCGAGAATCTTATAGCGGTCGAATATCTTTCCGAGATTTTCGGGTGTGATGCCTTTGCCGGTATTGGCTATCTTCAAAATGAGACGTTCGTTTTTTGCATACAATGTTATGCAGATGTTCCCCTTGTCGGGTGTGTACTTGAAAGCATTGGATATGAGGTTTCCGGCTATTTTGTTGAAGCAGCTCAGGTCGGTGTTCCATATCAGTTCGGGGGCGATGTCGAGGCGGTAGTTCATTTCTCTGTTTTCTGCCATGTCGCCAAAGGATTCGGCGATGTCCCTTAACTTTTCGGAAACAGGCTGTGGCTGTATGGAGAGCATTTTGTTTTCGGTTTCCAGTCTTCTGAATTCCAGCAGCTCCACAATGAGTCCGTTCAGCTTTTCCACATTTTGCTGAATCATCTTGGCGTAGCGGTGCGTGTAGATGTCTGTCTCCTTGTGGGTGAGTATCTTTTCGCACGGTCCCTGAATCAGGGTGAGGGGGGTGCAAAACTCGTGGGTAATGTTGGTGAAGAAGCGTAGTTTTGATTCATAGATTTCCTCTTTTTTCTGTCGTTCCATTTTCTTCATCATGTGCTGCCGCTTCAGGCGGTAGGTATGGAATGCATAGGCAACTATGCCTGCACATAGTAGTAATCCTAACAAAAAGTAGCCCACATAGGCCCAGGAACTGAGATACCAAGGCGGAGCGATGTAAATAGTGAAGGCTTGCGGATGGCTTTCTTTACCGTTGATGTTATTGCGGTATTTCACAAACAGAGTATATTCTCCGGGGGAAAGGTTGGAGAAGATGGCATTGGGTGAAACTCCGTTTTCTATCCATTGGTCGCTTGCTTCCTTTAGTTTATAGGAGTAGAAATAGTCGTTTCCGTTAATGTAGTCTGTTATCCGGAAGTTCAGCTGGAAGAAGTTGTGTTTATAGTCCAGTTGTAGCACGGGTTTTCCGTTTTTGTTATGTAGAAAGTCATGTAGGTTATATTCTTTACCAAAGATGGAAAGTCCTTTCAGGCTGATGTCGGGCATATAGTCTGTGGTAATGTAAGAATCGGGCCTCACGGTGACGAAGCCGTTTACACCTCCAAAGAAAAGAATTCCCGTGGCATTGTCTTTGTAGAAGGCTCCATCACTAAATTCGGTCACGGCCAGTCCGTTTCCGTTGTTGTAGGTTTGCTTGGTCTGTTCTTGGGGGTTGAGTCTCATTAATCCTTGATTGGTGCTTACCCAGAGATTGCTCCGGTTGTCCTCCAAGATACCATGTACGGTGCTGTTGGTGTAGAGCTTTGCACTGATGCTGTCTGGGTTTCCGCCTTCGTTCGGGTGGAAGCGGAGAAGCCCCGATCCGGTGCCCAGCCAGTAGCCTTGCTCGTTTTTGTGTATGGCGAACACATCGTTGGCGGTTTGGCTGTTTACCAAGTTGTTGAAGCGGAACTGTGCCATCTCTCCGGTATGCACGTCAATACGGTAGGCCCCGAGCCCTCTGTTCCCGAACCACAGCGCAGAGCTGCTTTCGCGGTAGGAGGTGAAAAAGTAGTTTGATGCCATGTGTCCGTTGCTCACCAAAGTCCGTGTGGCATGCTTCACAGTAGGATCCTTTCTCTGATTTTCTAGTGTCACCTTTACGATTCCTTCGCCCACGGTGGAAATCCACAGTGTACTGTCATTGGTTTGGTCGATGGAGTGCACATATTTCACTTTAGTCCCATTGGCTTGTACCGCCAGTTCTTTCAGTTGATGGGTAGAATAAGAGTAATAATTGATACCGTTTTCCGTGCCTATCCAAAGTCGGTCTTTTCCACCGGGTGCAAAGCAGTAGACGGAGTTGTCGGTCAATGTACTGTTACCAGTGATGAGACGATCATGTTTTTCGGGGGTACTGTCGACAAGATAGTTCGGTATGCGCAATATGCCGCTTCCCTTGGTTCCTATCCATAGGGTTTGCTGTGGGTCGAGGTAGAGGCTGCGTACCGGGTTGTTCACTTGATATGCGGGAGTATTGAGCAGAGTGTTGGTCATGGTGAACGTGTCATTGTAAAGCATGTATAGTCCTTCTCCGTCGGTAGCTACCCATACGATGTCTTGGAATTTGTCTTTCATCAGGCAGAAGATACCCGACTGTATTTCGGTGTACTCTATACGGTATTTAATCTTTTGGTTCGCTTCATATTTCAGTACTATCAAGCCGCTGCTTTTGAAACCGATGCAGAAGTCATTTTCTCGTTTGATGATGGAAGATACTTCACCCCGTTTTTCTATTTCGTCCTTCAGGTCGGCAATGTAGTAACACTGTCGGTTACTGAAACTATATTCGTAGAGGGCATAGGTTTCATCAATGAAGTAGGCTGAATCTTTTCCGATAAAGGCATGCTTCAGGCCGTGATGTCCAAATGGTTTTTCCGGAATCAGAGTCACGCTTTTTCCCGTGTGATTCAGCCGATAGCAACGAGTGTTGTTTCCGGTTGCGAATATCCAAAGCAAGTTGTTGGAATCGATAGTCATGGACAGTACTTTATTGAAATCCATGGAAGAGGTGTTCAGCTGTAAAAATCTCTGGTTCTCTTGTTGGTAGTGATACAGATTCCCGTCATCTTTCAGCACTAACATGCACTTGTTGTTGCTTCGTGCCAAGAAGATGTTGTCCTTGAATTCGGTAAAGGTTCGGCAGGTTTGTCGGTATGTATCCAATCTGTCCAACCCGTAGTTGGTTTGTAACCACAGTATGCCTGGCTCTGATTCTACGATTTGGCTGATGATATTGCCTGACAATAGGTTACGTGACACATCAACTGGTGTATATAGGTGAATATTGTTGCCGTCAAACACGTTCAGTCCGTCGCATGTTCCTATCCAGAGTACACCTTGGCTGTCTTGGTAAAGGGATTGGATGGCACTATTGGAAAGACCGTTCTTGTTGGAGAATTGCCGTAGACTGTAGGCGTGTACAAAATCCGGAACACAGCATAAGAGACTGACGAGCAATAAAATTGTATGGCCTTTCCAGTATATGTCTTTCATGTGGCTTGTTGTATTGATTTTAGTGTGCAAAGATATATTTTAAGGTGGAAACAGTCAATATTCGCAATATATTTCTTCAGTTGCAGGATTACTGTTTGCTTTGTATCTGCTCCGTATTTTTTAGAAATGTATTTGTACGGAGCAGATAGGTATGGATATGATCAGCGGATGACCGCAGCGAATCCGCCGTTGCGTGCCAAACGGACTGTGATACGGTCGCCTTTCTTCAAGGTTCGTTCTTGTTTGCGGTAGTCCATGGCCTGGTGGTCAGCGTTGATGCCGTCTTCAAAAGAGGTCATGAGATAGTTTTTTCCTTCTTGCAGAAAATCGAGGGAGATGTTGAAGACCCGTTCACGTTCGCGGTTGTTGGTCATGCCTCCTATATACCATTGTTCTCCTTTGCGTTTGGCCACGACGGCATACTCTCCTGCTTCGGCTTCGAGGGCGATGGTTTCGTCCCATGTTTGAGGTACTTGGGTGATGAAGCGGGTGCACTCGTCGTTGCGGTAGTAGAGGGTAGGGTTGTCTGCCATCATCTGCAGGCCGGTTTCAAAGAGAACAAAGAGTGCCATCTGATAGGCACGTGTGCCGATGCTGGCAGAATTGGGACGTTCGGAACGGTAGACCTCGGGCTGCATGCTGAGCATGGCGCCGGGAGTATAGTCCATGGCTCCTACTGCGTTGCGTATGAAGGGGAAATAGACACTGTTGTCGGGACGGCATCCACCCATCTGCTCCATGCCTCTCACGCCTTCGTAGGAGAGTACGTTGGGGTATTTGTATTCTAATCCGGCAGGTTTGAAGGCACCGTGGAAGTCCACGAAGAGATGGTGTTTGGCGGCTTCGCGTGCCACGCGTTCATAGAAGTTCACCATCCATTGGTCGCTACGATCCATGAAATCTATCTTTACGCCTTTCACGTCCCATTTTTCGAAGGTTTCGAATAGGTCGAAGTGATTTTCTACCGTAAGCCAAGTGAGCCATAGCACAATGCCTACGTTTTTCTCTTTGCCGTAGCGGATGAGTTCGTGTATGTCTACCGTGGGATTGGGTGTATAGGGGTCTCGGGTGTTCATGGCCCAACCTTCGTCCATTACTATATATTCTACGCCATAGTGGGATGCGAAGTCGATAAAGTACTTGTAGGTGTCAAGGTTGCAGCCGGCCTTGAAGTCTACGTCGGGGCCGTAGGGTATGGCTCCGTTCCACCATTCCCAGCTGGCCAGTCCGGGTTTAATCCAAGAGGTGTTTTCTATGACATTCTTTTCAGCGAGGCGATAGGATAGGGTGTTTTCTATAAGTTTGCGGTCATCATCGGTAATGACGAAGTAACGCCACGGATAACTGCGCTTTCCTGCAGTACGGGCTATGCAGTTGGCTTCTTTCAGAATCTTGAGACTGCGGTCGCCGTCTTCTCCGAACTCAAGAGGCAGACGGGGGAAGACGGAGGCAATACCGCCTTGTCCGTCGTTTTTCAGGAACATGGCGGGATAGTCTGTCAGATTGGTTTCACTCATGAGGATTTTGTCACCTTCGGGTGTGCTGGCTAAAAGGGGAAGCAGAGCCATACGATTGGAGTTTTTCCATTCACTGCTTGTTTGGTGGCGATATTCTTCTTCATAGGAAGTCTTAAAGCCGTCAGGTTGCTGAAGATGTAGCAGGCAGCCATCCACAAGGTTCAGTCGCAGGATTTCATTTATTATTTCTTGCTCGCCTTTCAAGTCAGTGAGGAAACGGTAGGCAAATCCGTCGTCAAAGGCGCGGAACTCCACCGAATAGTCTCCTTTGAATTTCAGCAGCAACCGATTGTAGCGGTTGGTTACGGTAGAGAATTTCAGGGGCACCACGGGAGTCAGCTCCTCGTTTACGCTTTGGCGTACGGCCTTGTCCAGTTTGGGATGGATGCCCAGCTGACGGTTGGCGGTTTCCAAGCCGATGACACAGCTGTCCATCAATGTTTGGTTTCCTTGGGCTACGTCATATCGGATTTGGTCGGTCAGCTCCAGCGAGATGCGGATGTTCCCGCTAGGTGAGGTCAGTTGATGTACTTTCTGTCCGAAAATGGTCAGTGAAAGGCAGAGGGCTGCCGGGAGTAGGAGTTGTTTTTTCATGCTATTGGCTTTTCGATTTTTACTGTATGCAAAAGTAGTCCGTGGTCTGCAAGAAGTGTGTTCTATTTATGACATAAATGTATGAAATCATGCCATGAACGGTTTTTTACATATCTATGTCGCGAATCTGTACAGTACGGGAGTGGAGCCCGGGCTACCTTTGTGCTGAGGCCGGGCATCGGATTCTTGTACTTTGTCTCAAGATTGCGGATGTCTGTCCCAAGGTTGCGGATGTCCGTTTCAAGCTTTGGGATTTCTATCCCAAGGCTTGGGATAGAACCGAATCTATGTTTTCTCAAACTTTTGCATATGTTCTTCCGAACTTTGCAACAAGTATTCCGGAACTTTTTCACTTGTGTCCGGTATGTCAGGGAATTATCTTTTATTCAATGAAAACCAATAATAGCAGAACCATGAAAAGGAGACCAATGCTGGCGGGGAAGGCCCGCCTGATAGCGGGAGCCGTAATGTTGGCCGTTGCAGGCGGACACTTATCGGCCCAGACCGCTGCACCGCAGAAAGCGAAAGCGTATATGGTGGCGGATGCCCACCTGGACACACAGTGGAACTGGGACATCCAGACCACCATCAAGGAGTATGTCTGGAATACCCTGAACCAGAATCTTTTCCTCTTGAACCAGTATCCCGACTACATCTTCAATTTCGAGGGTGGTGTGAAGTATGCCTGGATGAAGGAGTATTATCCTCGTGAATACGAACTGATGAAGGCCTTTGTAAAGGCAGGCCGCTGGCACGTGAGCGGGGCCAGTTGGGATGCTACCGATACTTTGGTGCCCTCCATCGAGTCGTTCATCCGCAATATCATGCTGGGGCAGGAGTTTTACCGCAAGGAGCTGGGTGTGGAGAGCACCGACATCTTCCTGCCCGACTGTTTCGGGTTCGGATGGACATTGCCCACCGTTGCCGCCCATTGCGGGCTGATAGGATTCTCTTCACAGAAGCTGGACTGGCGTAACAATCCTTTCTACGGCAAGAGCAAGCATCCTTTTACCGTCGGACTGTGGAAAGGGGTGGATGGAGCGTCCGTCATGCTGGCTCACGGATATGATTATGGCCGTCGTTGGGACAATGAAGACCTTTCAGAAAGCAAATATCTGATGGAACTCTCCAGATGTACTCCCTTGAATACCGTCTACCGCTACTATGGAACAGGTGATGTGGGTGGTTCACCTACCATCGCTTCCGTGGCTTCCGTGGAGAAAGGCATCAAGGGAGACGGCCCGTTGAAGATTATCAGTGCTACCAGCGACCAGCTGTTTAAGGATTACCAACCATATGACGCTCATTCCGAGCTCCCCGTATTTGACGGCGAACTGCTGATGGACGTTCATGGCACCGGCTGCTACACTTCACAGGCCGCCATGAAGCTTTACAATCGCCAGAATGAACTTTTGGGTGATGCCGCCGAACGTGCTTCTGTAGCTGCCGCCCTTTTAGGCACTGCCGAATATCCCGGGAAGAGTTTGACGGAATCTTGGCAACGCTTCATTTTCCATCAGTTTCACGATGACCTGACGGGTACCAGCATTCCTCGTGCCTACGAATTCTCATGGAACGATGAGTTGCTTTCTCTGAAGCAATTCTCCGGCATCCTGACTCATGCCGTGGGAAGTGTGGCAGGCAAGCTTGATACTCGTGTCAAGGGGATTCCCGTAGTGCTCTATAACGCTTCGGGATTCAAGGCTGCCGATGTGGTGACTATGGAGGTGAAAGCACCCCGTTTTCCCAAAGGCGTGGCAGTGTACAATGAACAAGGCAAGCAGGTGGCTTCGCAGTTGGTTTCATACACCGATGGAAAGGTTCGTTTGTTAGTAGAAGCCACTGTACCCGCCAACGGATATGCGGTTTACGATGTCCGTCTCTCCGGCGAGGGCAGAAAGGTGTCTGCTGTTGAAGCCACAAGTATCGAAAATTCGCTCTACAAGCTGACACTGAACGAGAACGGTGACATCACTTCACTGCTCGACAAGAAAAACAACAAGGAACTGGTGAAAGCCGGCAAGGCCATTCGCCTGGCTCTCTTCACTGAAAACGAATCGTTCGAGTGGCCCGCATGGGAGATATTGAAGAAGACTGTGGACGCTACTCCTATCTCCATCACCGAGGATGTGAAAATGACCCTCTGCGAAAACGGGGCACTGCGTAAGACTCTCTGCGTGGAGAAACGCCACGGTGATTCTTTCTTCCGCCAGTACATCCATCTGTATGAAGGCATATTGGCCCACCGCATCGACTTCACCAACGAAGTGGACTGGCAGTCTGCCAATGCCCTGCTGAAGGCCGAGTTCCCCCTCAACCTGAACAACGAGAAAGCTACTTACGATTTGGGTGTAGGCAGCGTGCAGAGAGGAAACAACATCTTGACCGCTTACGAAGTATATGCCCAATACTGGGCCGACCTGACAGACGCTAACGGTTCTTACGGTGTTTCCATTATGAACGACAGCAAATATGGCTGGGACAAGCCCGACAACAATACCCTGCGTCTCACTTTGCTACACACTCCGAAGACAAAAAGTAACTATGCTTACCAAGACCGTCAAGACTTCGGCCGTCATACCTTTACTTACAGCTTGGTAGGTCATACAGGCGCTTTGGACGTAGTTCGGACCCGCGAGAATGCCGAACTGCTGAACCAGCGCATCAAGGCATTTGCTGTTGGAAAGCACCGCGGCGAATTGGGCAAGAGTTATTCATTGGCTTTTTCCGACAACCGGAATGTCCTTATTAAAGCCTTAAAGAAAGCCGAAAGCTCAGATGAATATGTGGTACGCGTGTATGAAGCCGGAGGCAAGCAGGCGCAGAAAGCCTCGATTGTCTTTGCCGACAACCTTGTGGCTGCTGTAGAAGCAGATGGTACGGAAAAGACCATCGGTAAGGCTGCATTCAGTGAAAATCGCTTGGAAGTGTCAGTCAATCCAAACGGCATTAAGACCTACAAGGTACGTTTCGCTTCCAATAAGAAGGTGCAGACGGTGGCCCGGCCATTGCCGCTTGCTTATGATAAGAAGTGTTTCAGTTGGAACGAGTTCAAGGCTGCTGCCGACTTTGAGGCCGGCTATTCTTACGCTGCCGAGTTGATACCTACCGAGATGAATGTGAATGGAGTGCCTTTCAAATTGGAGACGCGTGAAGAACTGAATGGCATGGCTTGCAAGGGCAATGTGCTGAAACTGCCTGCCGACTGTGCTTATAACAGACTCTATATCCTTGCTGCCGCCGCTTCTGATAAAGATGTGAAGGGGATATTCCGCACGGGCAAGTCCGTGCAGGAGATTATTGTACCTTCTTATACTGGCTTCATCGGCCAGTGGGGGCACACCGGACATACGGAAGGTTATCTGAAAGATGCTGAAGTTGCCTATGTAGGTACGCACCGTCATTCTGGTGAAGGCGATCAGCCGTATGAATTCACTTACATGTTTAAGTTCGCCATCGACCTGCCTGAGAAGGCTACTGAAGTGGTATTGCCCGATAATAAGGATATTGTTATCTTTGCCGCCACTTTGACTAATGTTGCAGCTGCTTCCGTTTGCCCCGTTTCCGAACTGTTCCGCACGGCAAACAAGTGCGATGGCTATCAGGCGGAAAGCTCTGCAGAGAGAGTGAACATTCTGAAGCAGGACATGGTAATGGGCTATTCAAGCTATGTGAACGAGAAAGAGAAGCCGACTTTCATGGTAGACGGCGACGAAAACACCAAGTGGTGTGCCATTGCTGAAATGCCCCACTACGTAGACTTTGATTTAGGCAGTGAAAGGAGCATTAACGGCTGGAAGTTACTGAACGCTGCCGGCGAAAACCATTCCTACGTCACTTCCTCCTGCTTCCTGCAAGGTAAGACCGACAAGAACAGTGAATGGCGCACACTGGACTATGTTTCGGGCAATGGCAAGAATGTACTGAACCGCACGCTAAATAAGCCTGAAAGTGTCCGCTACCTGCGTCTTTTAGTGACACAACCCATGCAATCGGCTTCCGGTAAGGATGTGCGCATTTATGAAATGGAAGTGTATGCAAAATAAATAGGAGTCGCTTCTTTATCTCTAAAGCGGGTACGTTTTAGTACGTATCCGCTGATTTTTTAGATGCGGGTTTACTGTATTCATTTTGTGACAAACTTGTTTCAAAATTCTGCCATGTCCGGAATGTGGACGGTAATGTCATGGATTTATAGTTGGCTTTTAGTCTTACTGCCTATTTTTGCAATCGTTTTTAATAGGGTTTATATAGAAGGCTCCCGTGATGGAGTGAAAAACAAGTCAAACAATTTAATGCCGTTGAAAAAGATGAAAAATTCCAAGAAAGCACTTTTCTGCCTGTTGGCATGCGCCCTGGCAGTAACCGGATGCAAGACACAGAAAGAACCGGCTGTAGCGGACAACGTAATGCTGGTCAGATCAACACAAACACTTGATTCCTTATATGCTCACTATTCTGCACCGGGCACTTGTCTGTTGCGTGAGAATTACCCTTCGGACGTGGAAGGCTATACCGCCACTTATCTGGCTTCCGAGGAACAGAAGAACCGTCCCAATCTCTACTCTTATTTGTGGCCTTATTCCGGTACCTTCTCCGCAGTGAATGCGCTGATGGAGGCTACTAAAGATAACAAGAAAGATTTCGGGAACTATCAGAAGTTACTTGATGAGAAAGTGCTTCCGGGACTTGCTGAATATTTCGATACCTGTCGCATGCCCGAAGCATATGCTTCTTACATCAAGGACGCTCCGTTGTCCGACCGCTTTTATGATGACAACGTGTGGCTCGGCATCGACTTCGCGGACGTCTATCAGATGACCCGCCAAGAGAACTATCTGCAGAGCGCCAAGCTTATCTGGAAGTTTATAGAAAGCGGTATGGATGATTGTTTGGGAGGGGGTATATACTGGTGCGAACAGAAGAAAGAATCAAAGAACACTTGTTCCAACGCCCCAGGTTCCGTCTTTGCCCTGAAACTTTTCAAGGCTACGCGAGACAGCTCTTATTTTGAGAAAGGGAAGAGCCTGTACGAATGGACTAAAGCAACATTGCAGGACACAACAGATTGTCTTTACTTCGACAACATGCGTTTGGACGGTGAGATAGGACGTGCCAAATTTGCCTATAACAGCGGTCAGATGATGCAGTCGGCTGCCTTGCTCTATCAGCTTACCGGCAATGAGCAGTATCTGAAGGATGCGCAAGCGATTGCCGCCGCTTGTCATAATTATTTTTTCATGGAATTCACCCCCGAACAGGGAGCCCCGTTTCATATGCTGAAGAAGGGCGATGTGTGGTTCACCGCTGTTATGTTGCGCGGTTTCATGGAGCTCTATCAGACAGACGGAAACAAGGCTTATCTTGATTCCTTTGCCCGCAGCCTGGACTATGCCTGGATACATGCTCGTGAAGATAACGGCCTTTTCAATACTGATTTCACCGGCAAAAGCCGCGACAATCGTAAATGGTTGCTTACCCAAGCCGCCATGGTAGAGATGTACGCGCGTTTGGCCGTGTCCGCTAATCAGCCTTTATAATTAAAAAAACGAATCATACCTAATGAAAAAGAGAAACATTACCTTGTGCGCTGTTGCCATGCTCTGTATGCAGGGCTATGCCAAGGCAGACACTTTTACCTTGAAAGGTGACAACACTTGTGTGGAGAACTATGCTCAGATGACCGCTGCTTATAAAAGCAATCGTCCAAAAATGAAGAAACGCCTTTTCACCTCAAAAGCCGTGGAAGCTGAGATTCTTCGCGTGAAGAAGCTGCTTACCAATCCTAAGTTGGCGTGGATGTTTGAGAACTGCTTCCCTAATACGCTTGACACTACTGTGCACTTTCGTATGCTGGACGGTAAACCCGATACTTTTGTTTATACCGGTGACATCCATGCTATGTGGCTACGCGACTCCGGTGCGCAGGTGTGGCCATATGTGCAGCTGGCCAACAATGATGCGCAATTGAAAGAGATGCTCGAAGGTGTCATCCGCCGTCAGTTCCTTTGCATCAACATTGATCCGTATGCCAATGCTTTCAACGACGGACCTACGGGTGGCAACTGGATGACTGACTTGACAGACATGAAGCCTGAACTGCACGAGCGCAAATGGGAGATAGATTCTCTTTGTTACCCGCTTCGTCTGGCCTACCAGTATTGGAAAGTAACCGGTGACAGCAGTATCTTCGACGGTGAATGGATGAGGGCAATTACTGCTATCCTGAAGACTTTCAAGGAACAGCAGCGTAAGGACGGTGTCGGTCCTTACCGTTTCCAACGCAAGACGGAACGTGCCCTCGATACGTTGAATAACGACGGCTTGGGTGCTCCGGTCAAGCCGGTGGGACTGATCGTTTCCGCTTTCCGCCCATCGGACGATGCCACTACGCTTCAATACCTGGTTCCTTCCAACTTTTTCGCTGTCTCTTCTTTGAAAAAGGCTGCTGAAATTCTGACGGAAGTAAACAAGGAAACATCTTTGGCCAAGGAATGTACCGATTTGGCTGCTGAAGTGGAGGCAGCCTTGAAGAAATATGCCACTTACAATCATCCCGAGTTTGGAACAATCTATGCATTTGAAGTAGATGGATTCGGCAATCATCTGTTGATGGACGATGCCAATGTCCCCAGCCTTCTTGCCATGCCTTATTTGGGTGATGTGGACGTAAACGACCCTATCTATCAGAATACACGTCGTTTTGTGTGGAGCGACAGTAACCCTTACTTCTTCAAAGGCAAAGCCGGCGAAGGTATCGGGGGGCCGCACATCGGTTATGATATGGTATGGCCCATGAGTATCATGATGAAGGCATTCACCAGCCAGAATGATGAGGAGATAAAGACTTGCATCAAGATGCTGATGGATACGGATGCCGGTACGGGATTCATGCACGAGTCTTTCCACAAGGATGACTCCGCTAACTTTACCCGAGCATGGTTTGCTTGGCAGAACACGCTGTTTGGAGAGCTGATTCTGAAATTGGTGAACGAGGGTAAAGTGAATTTGCTCAACAGTCTGTAAAACAGAAATCATTTAAAATCAATAAAGTGCGTTAGAATAAAGATTGGAACACAGATTACATGAATCGGTTACTCATTGATGTTGTTTGTGTTCTTCTCTTATCGCAATTTATTATAATGTTTAATCTTAAAAATATGAAAAAGAATCGAGTGTACACAGTAAGTTCATTGCTGGCTCGGATAAGCGGGAACTGTAAGTTCTGGCTTATTGCCTTGCCCGCTGTGACTATGCTGACGCAGGCTCCCGCTGCTTATGCCCATGTGGAGAGTGTTGCCGTGGCGCAGCAAAGTAATGCCACGGTGAAAGGTTCCGTTAAGGATGCCACCGGCGAAAGCCTGATTGGAGTAAGTGTTACTGTCAAGGGTAAAGAAGGTGTGGGTACCATTACAGATGTGGATGGAAACTATTCCATTGTTTGTAGTGTCCAAGATGTTCTCGTCTTTTCCTATGTGGGGTATGCCACTCAGGAAATTGCTGTGAAAAACCAAAAGCAACTGAATGTTGTCTTAAAAGAAGATACCAAGGTGCTGGATGAAGTTATTGTCATCGGTTATGGTACTACTACTCGCAAGAGTGCCGTGGGTGCCGTAGACCAGGTGAAAGCTTCCATGATTGAGGATCGTCCCGTGGCAAATATGACCGAAGCCCTGCAAGGAGCTGCACCCAATGTGGTTATCCAGCAGCGCAGCAGCAATCCGAACGACCGCAAAACCAATTTCAATATCCGTGGTATCAGTACGGTGAACGACAACAGCCCGCTTTTCGTTATCGACGGATTGATAGCTGATGGCGGTAGCTTCGATAAATTGAATCCCAATGATATTGAGAATATTTCTATCTTGAAGGATGCCGGTACAGCCGCTATTTATGGTTCGCGTTCTTCCAATGGTGTGGTGTTGGTTACTACTAAGAAAGGTAAGAAGAACCAGCGTGCGACAGTCCGGTTAAGTGGCATGATGGGATGGCAGAATCCGGATATCTTGTTTTCGCCGGTGAAAGGTTATCAGAATGCTACTTTGCGCAATTTGGCTGCCACTAATGCCGGAGAGGCTCCTTTGTATACACCCGATCAAATCCGTGACTTGGCTGCCCATCAAAATGAAGAAAGCTGGTTTTTTGATCAGATAGTCCGCACAGCCTTACAGCAGAATTATAATCTAAGTGTATCCGGAGGTAGTGATAAAACCACTTATATGGTATCCATGGGCTATTATGACCAGGAAAGTAATTATGTGGGCAACAGTGACTTTGGCGTGCAGCGTTATAATTTTCGTACCAATGTTAGCACAGAAGTGGGACGTTTGAAACTGAATGCTATTTTGGCTTATACACGTAATAATAGTGTAAGTACCACCGGTGGAAGTTTGGAAGTGGATGCTGCCCGTGTACCTACTTATTATTATTACAAAATGAAATCGGACGATGGAAGATATTTGTTAAATGATGTATTGAGTGAATTCAACCCATTGGGAGCATTGGAAGCCGGTGGCCGTAACAAGTTCCGTAACAATTATCTGAACGCTAATGTCAATGCTGAATTCCGGCTTATTGACGGATTGAAATTGCGTGGAGTGTTGGGTGCGGATGTGATAAACGACATGCGCTCTACCCGCAATTTGGGTGTAGCCTATTACTTGAATGAAGAGGCCACCGAACCGCGTCCGGTGAAGGATACCGACTACAAAACTAGCAACTGGAACCACACTGCCTACCTCATCAATACCCAATTATTGCTGGATTACAACAAGACATTCGGCAAGCACAATGTCACCGGACTTTTCGGGGTGACCAACGAATCCTTCACTTCATCCAGCAATGATATTGAAAAGAAAGGTGTAGACCCTGACTTGGGTATTGGTACAGACATTACCAACAGTACTGTAGGAAATATTACCGGAAGTACTTTCGTAGACGGATCCAATCGTACCAGTCTGACTTCTTTGTTGGGACGTGTGGGCTACTCTTACGCAGACAGATATTATGCTGAATTCAGCTTCCGTTATGATGCCTCTTCCAAGTTCCATAAAGACTACCGTTGGGGTTTCTTCCCTTCTGTTTCGTTGGGCTGGCGCCTGAGCGAGGAGAACTTCATGCAGACCTACAAAGAACGTGTGGGCGATTTGAAGTTGCGTACCTCTTTCGGTATACTGGGCAATCAGTCTATCGGTACTTATGATCGCTTTACCGTCTACGAACTATACAACAACTCTTACGCATACAACAACCAGACAGTGTCGGGTGCAGGTTTTAAGTTAGGTAAAGATAATTTGACTTGGGAAAAGACCAAGACCTTCAATATCGGTGTGGATGCTTCGTTCTTCAATAACGCTTTGAATGTGACGTTCGACTATTTCTACAAGCGTACGAGCGACATCTTGATGAAGCCTCTCGTACCTTCGGTATTCGGTACGGATATGGCGATGGACAACATTGGTGAGATGCAGAACCAAGGTTGGGACCTCTCTATCAACTATCGTTTGAAGACGGGAGCCGCAAACCATAACTTCAGTTTCAACCTTGGTGACTCTTGGAATGAAGTACTGAAATTCCCCGGTCACGAAAGAATTTCGCAGATAGAAGAGTTGAGCCGCATCACCCGTGAAGGTTGTCCGCTGGAGTCTTACTACGGCTACAAGATGGACGGTTTCTTCCAGAGCTATGAAGAGATTGAATCATCGGCTATCCCTGTAGGTGGAAAGGTACAGCCGGGTGACGTGAAGTTTGTAGACCGTAACGAAGACGGTATCATCGATTCGAAGGATAAGTTCATCTTGGGTAACGCCTTCCCTCGCCTGACTTTCGGTTTCAACTACAATGTGGAATGGAAAGGATTCGATTTCGGTATGTTCTGGCAGGGTGTGGGCAAGCGAGACATGATGCTTCGTGGTGAATTGATTGAACCGTTCCACGCCAACTACTCTTATAACATCTATAAGCATCAACTGGATTTCTGGACTCCTACCAACATCGATGCACGCTGGCCGAGACTTACTGCTCCGGGTTCTACTTCCAACAGAAACAACTACGGAAACGGACAAGGTTCCGACCTGTTCTTGATGGATGGAAAATACCTGCGTCTGAAGAACTTGCAGATTGGTTACACATTCCCTAGAACATGGAGCCGCAAGGTAGGCATGGAAAAGGCACGTATCTATGTAAACGGGCAAAACTTGCTGACCTTCAGTAACAATTCGTTTATTGACCCCGAGTCTTCTGAGTTTGACTCTAAGATGGGTAACAGTGGCGCCAATTCCGGTAGAAACTACCCGACGCTCCGTTACTACGGTTTCGGTATAGACATTGAATTCTAAAAACAACAGATAACTATGAAACTAAGAAAATACATAGCTTTTGCCGGAATGGCTGTTCTGATGCTTTGCAGTTGCAACGAGATGGAGAACGCACCGACAAACAAATTTACGGATAACTCCTATTGGACTTCCACCACCAAGGCTCAGTATGTGGTGAACATGGCTTATAGCCAGATGTACAATGCAGGCCGTATGTGGAGCGATGAAAGTTTGAGTGACAACGCTTACGACGGTCGCAGTGTGGACGATCAACGTGCCATTCGCAAGGGTATGGCCACTCCCTCGCTCGACATCTTCAAGAACGAATGGAAAGACCTTTACGGAGGTATAAAGACCTGCCACGTGTTTCTTGAAAAGGTGGATCTGGTACCCAACATGGACGCATCTGTTAAAGCGCGTATGATTGCTGAGATACGTTATATCCGCGCAAGCCTTTACTTCCGCCTGACTAACCTTTATGGTGCAGTACCTTTCTTTACGGAAGACATCACGCTGGAAGAATCGCGGAGTGTAAGTCGTACGGACCGTGAAACTATTATCAGCTTCATTCATCAGGAATTGGAAGACATCAAGGATGCGCTTCCCGCTCGTGACCAATTACCCGAAGAAGACAAGGGCAAGATTACCAAAGGTGCCGTTTGTGCTTTGCAGGCCCGGGTCTACCTGATGGATAGCGACTGGAGCAATGTGATGCTTTATTGCAACAACCTGATGAATAAGCAAGGCGAATATGGTACTTACGCTCTGTTTTCTGATTATGCCGGGCTTTTCGATGAAGCCAATGAGTACAATGAAGAGATTATCATGGACCGTTCTTATGTACCCAATTTGATTACTTGGGATGAGATGGTAGACATGATTCCTTTGTCAAGAGGCGGACGTGCCGTGAGCCGTGTACCGCAGCAATCGTTGGTAGACACCTACCTGATGCTTAGCGGAAAGACCATCAGCGAAGCCGGGACAGATTATAACGCTGCTTATCCTTACGACAATCGTGACCCACGTCTCACAGCCACTATCATTTATGATGGCTATGACTGGAGCGGCAATGTGGACGATGGTAGCAAGGACGTAGTCATCAACATCCGTCCGGGTTCGGGAACCGATGCCTATGATGGTGGTGGAAACGGCACTTCTACCGGTTATTTCACCCGTAAGTACTATAATCCGCAGGCTCCCGGTGACCAGAATTCCGGTATGAATATCATTGTCATGCGCTATGCTGACATCTTGCTGATGTATGCTGAGGCTGTTCACGAAACAAGCGGTATGACTGAAGAGGTATGGAACAAGACCATCCGTCCCATCCGCGAGCGTGCCGGATTCACTGCCGATGCAGCCTTGAACTTTCCTGCCGGAAAGAGCAAGGAAGAGATGAGGCAGATTATTCGCGACGAACGTCGTGTAGAAATGGCGATGGAAGGTTTGCGCTGGTATGATATTAAGCGTTGGAAGGCTGGTAACGAATACTTGTCGGGCAAGGTGCGTGGTGCAAGCTTCGTGGACGAGAACAAGCTTGACACCCGCAAGTTTGAGGAGGCAAGAGATTACCTTTGGGCAGTTCCTATCAGTGAAATAAATTTGAATCCTAATCTGGCACCTAACAATCCGGGATATGGAAATTAACGTGTGTCTAAACTCATTAAAAACAAAAGAACAATGAAAACTATATTCTCAACAATAGCTCTTTTTTCGGCAGTCCTCTTTGCTACGTCTTGTACGGAAGACATGGAATACAAGGACTCCAAAGTTTCTTCAGTAAATCAGTTGTATGAACCCACTGACGGCAAGGAGGTGGTCTTGCAATCGTCGGCCAGCGCCAGCCTGTTCTTTGAATGGGAATCGGCCAAGGCCGAAGATAGCGGCGCCCCTCTTTATGAAGTGGTATTTGATAAGGAAGGAGGAGATTTTTCTAAGCCTATTTATAAGGTGCTTTCCGACAATGGCGGTTCTTTGAGCTATGCTACCGTCAGCCACAAGATATTGAACAAGGTTGGTGCGGCTGCCGGATTGAACAGTGGCGAGACGGGTACTCTTGTTTGGACGGTAATGGCGTCCAGAGGTTTGAATTCTGTAATGGCGAAAGAAAGCAAGAAGCTCACCATCACTCGCTTGGTGGGATTTGAAGAGATTCCGGCACAGCTTTACCTGACCGGAAGTGCTACTGAAGGTGGTATGGATGCTTCCAAGGCTGTGGCGTGTGCTTCACCCGAAAAGGACAAGTTCGAAGTCTTTACGAAGTTAGAAGGTGGAAAGACTTACAAACTGGTAGATAGAGCAGCCGAAGGTGCCAAGACATTCTACATCAACGGCAACCGGATTATGGAAGGCGAAGGCGAAACAACAGTGGAAAAGACGGGTGTTTACCGCATCGAAATGGATTTCTCCATTGCATCTGTAACCGTCAAGGAGGTGAGCAAGCTGGAATTCTACTTCTGCCCGAGCGGTTCTGCTACCTTTGAGTTGCCTTATGTAGGAAACGGTGTGTTCTGCGGTCAGGATAAAATAGAGTTCAAGCAAGAAGGATGGGGGCGCGACCAACGTTACAAGTTTCTGATGACCTATGCCGACGGCAGCATACAGTTCTGGGGAACCAAGAATACCACAGACTCCAATCCGGGCGCAGCCACTCCCGAAGATCCTTATTTCTATATCATGGAGACTCCCGACAACCAGTGGGATCAGAAGTGGAAGTTGAATAACGAGTTCGACGGTGCGGCCGATGGTCACAATCCGGGTGCCATCACCAAAATCAGCGTGATATTCAATGTGGAGAACTATACTCATAAAGTGGAATTGGCCAACTAATTTAAGAAGAGATTATGAAAAGAATATTATTTTGTCTGCCCCTGCTTCTTTTGGCACTTCAGTCGTGCGAGATAGAAGATGAGTACATGTATGACAAGGGGGGGTACACCATAGACTGGGAAGCGGCTGCCGACAGTAGTTCCGTGACCCTGATAGACCGTTTCTGGAATGCGAGCGAGCACTACTTCAACTACGGAAATGATGGTTCTATCAAGGATTTCCATTACTGGCCTCAGGCGCATGCCATGGATGTGATGATAGATGCCTATAATCGTACTGCCGACAGCAAGTACAGTGATTTGTTCGATAAATGGTACACCGGCATCAAGGCAAAGAACGGTGGCAGTTATTGGAACAATTTCTACGACGACATGGAGTGGATTGCCCTCACCATGATTCGTCTGTACGAAGCTACCGACGACAGCAAGTATCTGCAAACCGCTCAAGAAATGTGGAATGAGATAAAGACCGGCTGGAACGACTACGCAGGGGGTGGCATCGCCTGGACCCACGACCAGTCTTGGAGCAAGAATGCCTGCTCCAACGGTCCTGCCAGCCTGATTGCCGCACGGCTCTACAATATCAACAAGAACGAGGAAGACCTGCAGTGGGCCCTTGAGATTTATAATTGGGAGCGTGAGCACCTGTTCAACCCTGCCACCGGTGCTATCTACGACAACATCAACGGTGAGAGTGGTGAGGTCGGCTCCTTCTCTCTCTCTTACAATCAGGGAACATTCCTGGGTACCGCCTACGAGCTGTATAAGATTACCAAGGAGGCCTCTTACTTGAAAGATGCCCGCAAGGCCGCTAATTTCGGAATCAGTAACAGTAACATGATAGATACCGGAAACAACTTGTTGCGCGATGAAGGCGACGGTGACGGCGGACTGTTTAAGGGTATTTTCATGCGCTACTATGTGCAACTGATTATGGAGCCGGGCTTGGAACCTGCATACAAGAAAAAATTCATCACCTTCTTCAACAACAATGCCGAGACGTTGTGGCGCAAGGGCATCAACAAGCTCGACCTGTTGTATAGCACCAGCTGGGCGATGAACAACAGCGGCAACAACCACCTGACCACACAGACCAGCGGTTGTACATTGATTGAAGCCAAAGCCCTTTTTGAGAAGAGTCTGAAATAATTTGTGTAATTTGGAAACTGTTCAGGTTTTCTTTCGGCTTCCTTCTGAAAGCAAGTTCGGAAGGTGCCGGTAAGATTGAGAAAAGAAAATAGAAACGGTTTCTTAAAGAAGAGGATGCGTCAATACTCTCTTATTCAGGTGAGCGTTTGATAAAGTGGAAACAGTAAAACAATACTTATAAAAAATGCAAACGATGAGACAGAACCGATACCTATTCCTGCTGTTTGTCCTGATGACTTTGACGGGTTGTGGCGGCACGCAGAAGAAACTGACAAGCTATGTCAATCCTTTTTTGGGAACGGCTACCTTGTGGGAACCCGAAGACCTGGGATATGTACGCAAGATGAAAGCGCGTACCTGGGGCGCTGAAACCTATCCGGGCGCTACGTTGCCCAACGCAATGGTGCAACTCACTCCTGTGACCCAATTCCGCAGCGGTGCGGGATACCAGTACGAAGATACCGTGATTTATGGTTTCTCGCACACCGCCAAGGGACACTGGAACCTGCTGCATGTTCCCATGTTGCCCGTGGTGGGGAATATCGCTCCGGGCGATTACTGCTCCGGGTTTAGTCACGAGAACGAGTCCGCACATCCGGGGTATTACCAGGTTTATCTGGAACGCTATAAAGTGAACGCCGAGTTGACCAGTACCTTGCGTTGTGCCTACCACAAATATACCTTTGCCAAGGAAGATGACAAGTCACTGTTAGTAGATATCCGCCGTTCCAACAATCACGTTCGCGATTGGAAGATTGAGAAGGTTGACGACAATACCTTCACGGGTTATCAGGATGGCGATGGTAAAATCTACTTTTACGCTAAGACCAACTATAAAATAGGCCAGGTGGAAATGGTAAAAGACGACAAACATGAAGTGGCTGTGCTGCGTTTTGTCGGCAGTAAAGGTGTTGAACCTTTGGAAGTGAAGGCTGGTTTCTCGTTTGTGAGTGCAGAGAACGCCCAAATGAATCTGAAGGCCGAGATGTTGAACAAAAGTTTTGCACAAGTGGCAGAAGAAGCCGATGCCGCGTGGGACGCACTCCTTTCCAAGATTCAAGTCGCAGGTGGCACGGAACGTGAAAAGAGATTATTTTATTCTACTTTCTTTCATGCTTTTAAGTGGCCGGCTTTGCGTAGCGATGTGAATCATGAATATACTGATGTCCGTGGCGAGGTAGTGAATAACGGCTTCCACTATTACACTGACCCTTCTTTTTGGGATGATTACCGCAACAAACTGGTGCTTCTTGGCATGATTTCTCCCGAAGTAACTTGTGACGTCATCAAGTCCATCACCGACAAGGGCGAGAAACGCGACGGCTACATGCCCACCTTCTTCCACGGCGACCACGCTTCCACTTTCATCTCTGGTTCCTGGTTGCGAGGCTTGCGCAACTTCGATCTGGAGCGTGCTTATAAGCTGATACTGAAAAATGCTACGGTGCCCGGTAAAGGAGGACGCCGTTATTTGGACGAGTATATGGAGAGAGGTTGGATTGCTGAGAAAGACACAGTGAACGTGCCCACGTGGGATGAGTACAAGGGAGCAGTGACAAAGACCCAGGAGTATGCCTACGATGACTATGCCGTGGCATTGGTGGCCAAGGAGCTGGGAGATGAGGCCAACTACAAACTGATGATGGAACGTTCCAACAACTACAAGACGCTATTCGACCCCTCTACCGGCTTTTGGAGAGGTAAGATTGACGATGGAAGCTGGATTCAGGATTTCGATCCGTATTATCCCTATTACCAGTACATGTACCGTGAGGCTAACGCATGGAATGCCCTCTTCTTCGCACCCCATGATCCCGAAGGCATGATTAAGCTCTATCCCGGTAAAGAGGCAGTGAACGATAAGCTGGACTCCTTATTCAGTGAACCGTGGAGAGGCTACGAAGCTCATAATCTGACCGGGTTCATCGGAAACTATTGCCACGGAAACCAGCCGGGACACAGCATTCCTTACACCTATTATTTCATAGACAAACAAGAGAAAGCCCAGTGCATTCTCGACAGCCTGATGAACCACTACTATGATATGGGTGCCGATAGGCTGGCCTATGCAGGGATGGACGATGCCGGCGAGATGTCTTCGTGGTATGTGTTCAATGCTATTGGACTTTACACTTATTCGCCTGCCGATCCGGAATACATTGTTACTGTTCCCTTGTTCGATAAAGTGACGTTCAATCTGGATGGTCGTCCCTTTACCATTGTGAAGAAAGGAAGCGGCAAGAAGATTATTGACATTACTTATGACGGTAAAAAGATTGACGGTTACTTTATCACCCATGACCAACTGAGGGAGGGCAAGGAACTGGTGATTACTACGGAATAGATAAACAATGGAGTTATGAAAAGAAATATACTGCTTCTATTTACATTCTTTGCTTGCATTACTGTACAAGGGCAGAATCCGGTTCGTCTGGTTGATCTGAGGAGCGAGCATCTTGACAGACCTATAGGTGTGGACAATCCCGCCCCACGCCTTTCTTGGCGGATGGAAGATGGTAGGCAAGGAGCTGTGCAGACTTCCTGGCGGGTTGTGGTAGACGAAGACTCGTTGAATGTAGCCAACGGCTGCGGCAGGATGTGGGATAGTGGGAAGAACAATTCCCGTAATCAGCTTGTGGTCTATGCGGGCAAGAAACTGCAGCCTTTCACTAAATATTATTGGAAAGTAATCTGCAGTAACATGAAACATAAGGAGACTGCCTCTCCTGTCTCTTACTTTGAAACGGGCATGATGGGGATGCAACATTGGCAAGGTGCTTGGATTGGCGATGGAAAGGATATTCATTATGGGCCTGCCCCTTACTTCCGAAAAGAGTTCAAGACCGGCAAAAAGGTAAAGTCGGCGCGTGCCTATATTGCCGCTGCCGGGCTATATGAGCTTTACATCAATGGAAAGAAGATAGGAGACCACTGCCTTGCCCCTCTCTATACCCGCTTTGACCGCCGCAACCTGTATGTGGCTTATGATGTGACCTCGCAATTACAGAACGGTGACAACGCCATTGGCGTACTTTTGGGCAACGGCTGGTATAACCATCAGTCCAAAGCTGTGTGGGACTTCGACCGTGCTCCTTGGCGCAACCGTCCCGCTTTCTGTCTGGACTTGCGCATTGCCTATACCGACGGAAGCGTGGAAACTATTCCCACCGATCTCAGTTGGCGGACAGCCTCGGGTGCAATCACCTTCAACAGTATCTATACTGGCGAGCATTACGATGCACGTCTGGAGCAGAAAGGCTGGAGCACTCCGGAATTTGATGACTCCAAGTGGCGCGGAGTAGGTTATCGGAGTGCACCCTCTTCCAATGTCACTGCCCAGCAAGTACGCCCCATCCGTAATGTAAAGACTTTCCCCGTCGTCTCTTTCCGCAAAGTGGACGAGAAAACATACATCTATGATTTCGGGCAGAATATGTCCGGTGTGACTTGTATTCGTCTTTCGGGCGAAAGGGGAACGGAAGTCAGAATCAAACACGGCGAACGCTTGCATCCGAATGGTCGCCTCGACCTCTCGAACATTGATGTCTACTTCCGGGGCGATAAAGAGAAAGAGCCTTTCCAGACGGATATTCTCGTTCTGAGTGGAGAAGAGGATGAGTTCATGCCCCGATTTAATTACAAGGGATTTCGTTATGTGGAGGTAGTGGCAGACAAGCCTGTTGAGCTTCACCAAAACAGTTTGACTGCCTGCTTCGTGCACAGTGATGTGCCGGCAGTGGGTAGCTTGGAATCTTCAACCCCACTGATAGGCAAGCTGCTCCATGCCGCCAATCACTCTTACCTTTCCAACCTCATGGGCTATCCCACCGATTGCCCTCAGCGCGAGAAGAACGGTTGGACTGGTGACGGTCATTTCGCCATTGAGGCAGCATTTTATAACTTTGATGGAATTACCGTTTACGAAAAATGGCTGGCCGACCATCGTGACGAGCAGCAGCCCAACGGAGTGTTGCCCGATATCATTCCCACCGGCGGATGGGGGTATGGCACGGACAACGGGCTGGACTGGACTAGTACTATTGCCATCATCCCTTGGAATATCTACCTCTTCTACGGTGATAGCAAGCCCTTGAGCGATTGTTACGAGAACATCAAACGCTATGTAGATTATGTGGAACGTATCTCTGACAATCATCTCACTACCTGGGGGCGCGGAGACTGGGTGCCGGTAAAGTCAAAATCCAATAAGGAGCTGACTTCTTCGGTCTACTTTTATGTAGACACCAGGATTTTGGCCGCTGCTGCCAGACTCTTCGGCAAACAAGCCGATTACGAATATTATAATGCCTTGTCGGAGGAAATAAAGCAAGCTGTCAATGATAAGTTCCTGAATCGGGAAACAGGCATCTATGCCGAAGGTTCACAAACCGAATTGAGCGTTCCTTTGCAATGGAAGATTGTGCCCGAAGAGTTGATAGGAAAAGTGGCAGCTAACCTGGCACATAAGGTGGAGGAGAACGATTTTCACTTGGATGTGGGTGTATTGGGAGCTAAAGCCATTTTGAATGCACTCAGCGAAAACGGCTATGCTGAAACAGCCTATAAGGTGGCTGTACAAGACACTTATCCTTCATGGGGTTGGTGGGTGGTGAACGGTGCCACCACGCTGCTCGAAAACTGGGACCTGCAGGCTACTCATGACATCTCGGACAATCATATGATGTTCGGTGAAATAGGTGCCTGGTTCTACAAGGGGCTGGGAGGTATTTTCCCTGATTCCGCGCAACCCGGTTTTCAAAATATTCTGCTTCGTCCCCACTTCATAAAGGAATTGAAGCGGTTTGAGGCCCGTCATCGCTCGCCTTACGGTGAAATCGTTTCTCGCTGGGAATGGAAAGGGAAATGTGTGCATTACGAAGTTACAGTACCCGCTAACAGTACGGCTACACTCACTCTACCTGACAAGGCCAAGAATGTACGGGTGGTGAAACTGACGGCAGGAAGATATGAGTTTATTGTAAAGTGACCTTGTACTTCATTAATGTTTGCAGATACGTAGATGAGGTGTGTCAAAACCCTCTTTCTAACAAAATCACCCACCTTTCCGGTCTGGTAGTCTATTAAAGCTATTGGAGAATCCTCGCCGGAAGGGAATTATTGCAACGCTGCTTTCACTGTTGACTGGGGAGATGATACTACGGATGTTATCGGTTTTGACACACCCTCATGTTTTATTTTGCTTTCTTCTTTCCGTAGAAACACATGAAATATACTCCGACAATCACAAACGGGATACTGAGCCATTGGCCCATGTTCAGCGTCATGCCGTCTTCAAAGTTCACTTGGTTTTCTTTCAGGAACTCGATGAAGAAGCGGAAAGTGAAAATCTCCGTCAGGCAGAGTCCGAAGAAGAAACCGCGGTGATAGGGCAGGGAAGCTTCGGCCTGCACGGCAGTTGATTTTCTGTGGGTGGTGCTGAAGTCTGTTTCAAGCTTGATTTCTTGTTTTTTCTGTCCGCGTTTGTATAGCCAGACCATCCCTAAGAAGAAGATGAAGTAGGCGATGGCTTCGTAGAGCTGTGCCGGGTGGCGAGGCAACATGTCTTCCCGCTCGAAGATGAATGCCCAAGGCGCGTCGGTCGGTTTGCCGATGATTTCGGAGTTCATCAGGTTGGCAAGGCGGATACAACAGGCTGTGATGGGGGTGGCAACGGCTATCGTGTCGAGCACGTCTATGTAGTGCATCTTCGTCTTGCGGCAGTACACCCAGAGGGCGATAATCAGTCCCAGCGTGCCGCCGTGACTGGCAAGGCCGGTATAGCCTGTCATTTTCCATCCCGCGGCGGTCTGCTTGATGGGGAGAATCATCTCAACGAAGTGGTTCTGGTAGTAGGCCCAGTCATAAAATATGCAGTGACCCAGTCGAGCGCCTATCAGTATGCCGAAGAAACAATAGAAGAAAAGAGGTTCGAATTTCTTTTCGTCTATTCGGCGGTCGCGGTACTGGCGTTGCACGATAAGGTAGGCAAAAGCAAGTCCGATAATCCATAACAAACCGTAGTAGCGGATGGATATGCCGAAGAAGTTGAATAGTTCGGGATCGGGATTCCAGTTGATGGTGAGTAGTGATAACATATTTATTGAAGAATTAAATTACTGAATTACGGGGTTGTTCGGGACAAAGGTATGAAATAATCTCGTTAGGCAATTCATCGTGTCGGTTTATTTGAACTTCTCCGCCACCATCCTATACGTCGGCACCTCAATCCCTTGTTCCTCTGCAGCCGTAATCATGTCAAACAACAAGCCTTGTACCTCGCTCTGATGTCCTTTGGCCATGTCTTTCTGCATGGAGGCGGTGCTTTCGGGAGCGAGTTTGTCTATTACTTTGAGGTTATACTCTACCATGTCTTCCTTGAATTCTATACCCGATTTCTTGCCCAAGGCTGCGCTCTCTTGTGACAGTCCGATAAAGGTATCGCGCACCTTGCCCGGTTTCTGGACTTCGCCCATAGGAACGTCGTAATAGGCTCCGGTGACAGCCATTGCCGAGATGAACGACCACTTGACGAATGTATCCCGGTTGATGTCGTCGGAGATTTCGGCTTTGATGCCGCTTTCCTGCAAATCGCGTTGTACGGCTTCCAATGTTTCACGGGAAACAATCGTGTTGCGGTGTGCTCCGTAGACGAGCCGGAAAATCTTTCCCATCTGCGTGATTTCTCCCCGTCCGGATACGAAGCCTACGATGTAGATGCAGCCGTCGAGCACCGTGACGCCGGGTACCAGCCGCTGGATACGCGGACCGGTTCCGTAAACATTCAGAATGGGGATTACCACTGTACGGTCGTGTGAGGCACGTTTGATGAGTTCCGTGATGGAGTCTACGGAATAGCCTTTGACGCAGACGAAGATGATGTCTGCTTTGCCTTGGAACTCTTCTGCGGTAAATGCCGCCACTTTCAGAGAATGTTCGCCTTTCAAATCGGAGTGCAGTTGCAATCCGTTTTCGCGTATGGCGGCAAGGTGTTCGCCACGTGCAATGCAAGTGACGTCTTTGCCGGATAATGAAAGAAAGGCGGCGATGCTTCCGCCTACGCCGCCGGTACCTGCTATGAGGTATTTCAGATTACTGTTTGCCATCTGGAATGAATATCATTACACATTGAACCTGAAGTGCATGATGTCTCCGTCCTGCACCACATACTCCTTGCCTTCCACACCCAGCTTTCCTGCTTCGCGCACGGCGGCTTCGCTGCCATACTTGATATAGTCCTCATACTTGATGACCTCTGCCCGGATGAATCCTTTCTCGAAATCCGTATGGATAACGCCGGCGCATTGCGGCGCTTTCCATCCCTTGCGATAGGTCCATGCCTTTACTTCCATCTCTCCGGCAGTGATGAAGGTTTCGAGGTTCAGCAGGCTGTAGATAGCTTTAATCAGGCGGTTGCAGCCGCTCTCTTTCAGTCCCAGGTCTTCGAGGAACATCTGTTTTTCCTCGTATGTCTCCAGTTCGGCAATGTCGGCTTCGGTCTGTGCGGAGATGATGATAAGTTCGGCATCCTCGTCCTTGATGGCTTCGCGCACCTGTTCCACGTACCGGTTGCCGCTGGCGGCGCTTACATCATCCACGTTGCAGACGTAGAGCACGGGCTTCGTTGTGAGCAGGAACATCTGTTTGGCGCATTGTTCCTCGTCGTCGTTCTGCGGAATGACGGTGCGGGCGCTTTGTCCTTGTTCCAGAGCATCTTTATAGCGGAGCAGGAGTTCGTATTCTATCTTTGCTGCCTTGTCGCCACCCACCTTGGCTATTTTCTCCACGCGCTTGATGCGGTTTTCCACGGTGTCGAGGTCTTTCAGTTGCAGCTCTGTGTCGATGATTTCCTTGTCGCGCACGGGGTTCACCGAGCCGTCCACGTGGACGATGTTGCCGTTGTCGAAACAGCGCAGCACGTGGATGATGGCATCGCACTCGCGGATGTTGCCCAGGAACTGGTTGCCGAGTCCTTCACCTTTGCTGGCGCCTTTCACCAGCCCGGCAATGTCGACAATGTCGCACACGGCGGGTACGATACGCCCCGGGTGAACCAGCTCGGCGAGCTTCGTCAGCCGTTCGTCGGGTACGGACACTTGCCCCATTTGGGCGTCGATTGTGCAGAACGGGAAGTTTGCCGCTTGTGCCTTTGCGCTGCTCAAGCAGTTGAAAAGAGTGGATTTTCCTACGTTGGGAAGGCCCACGATACCAGCTTTTAATGCCATAGTGTTATCTTGTTTTTTAGTTATTGTTCAGTTAATTGGATGCAAAGATAATGCAAACCGCGGGCAGAATAAAATGAACTTGTTCATTTTTTGTGCCGAGGGGTGGCTTAGCTTCGCTTTTCGGGTGTTTTTCATCTGCCCGGGTGGCGGGTATCTATGGGTAAGGAAATCAGGAATGAAGTCTCGCAATAAGGCTGTGAGGTAACGGACAGTTCTCCGCCGTGCATGCGTATGATTTGGCGTGAGAGGCTCAGGCCGATTCCCGTTCCGGTGGTTTTGGTCGTAAAGAAAGGGATGAAAATGTCTTCTGCCAGGTTGGAGGGGATGCCGGGTCCATTGTCCGTTACGGTTATATACAGTTGCTTTTCTTGGGTCTCCACTCTTATCCGGATTCTTCCGTCGGTTTGCTCGTCAAGGGCCTGCATCGCATTCTTTATCAGATTAATCAATACCTGCGACAGCATTTTCTCATCTGCATGAATCTGTATCTCGGGTGGAAGGCAGCATACCGAGAATCCGATATGCCGAAGTTGCATCTCTTCCTGATACAGTGTCCGAATGTCCAGTATCAAGTCTGTCAGGGAAAAGAATCTGGCTTCGGGCTGTTTCAGGCAAGCAAACTGCCTGTAAGATTCGGTGAGATACATCAGGTTTTGTCCTTGGCTTTTTATTGTCTCCAGCCCGCGTATCGTCTTTCCGATGGTGGCATCAGTCATATCCTTTGCGCATTTGCGGACATTGTCTGCCTGAAAATAAGAAAGAAGCGTGTCTGAAAGTGATACGACGGGAGTGATGGAGTTCATGATTTCATGCGTCAATACGCGCATCAATTTCTTCCATGATTCATATTCTTTTTGATAGAGTTCGCGTTCGAACTCTTTTTTCTTGCAGGCTGTCATCAATGTGTATATCCTGTTGAACGAGGCATGCAGATGGAACTGTTCGCGGTTGGCTGCATGCTCTGGAAAATAGAGCGTGGATTCGTTGTCGGCTATGGAATCCAGAAACAGTCTTATTTTTCTGTTGTAGGCGTTCAGATAATGCACAAGAGCTCCGATGAGCCAGGCGGCTGTGCAAAGGGCCACTGTTCCCAGGATGACGGCCCGTCCGGAAATGATGCCGGCAAATCCCGATGTGGCTGTCAGGACAATGAGTATTACGTATGATAGAATACGTACGTATAGACGAGTGCTGAACATATACGGTCAGAGATTGAAACGTTTTATCTTGTTGTATAGCGTTTGCCTGCTTACTCCCAATTGTTCCGCTGTCGCTGTCAGGTTTCCTTCGTTCTGGGAGATGGCTGCCAGAATGGCCTGCCTTTCCACTTCTTCCAGATTGGTCACTTTGTCGAAAGAATGGGTCCTGCCGACGTATAGGGAAAGTTCGGAGGCTCTGATTACACTCTTTTCCGTCAGAATCACCGCTTTCTCAATGGCATATTGCAATTCCCTGATGTTCCCCGGCCAAGGGTGGCTTTCCAGTTTCTGAAGGGCTTGGGGATGCAGGGTGAGTCCTGGCCGCTTATACAAGTCGGCATATTTTTTCAGGAAATGATTGGCGAAGAGAGCGATGTCCTCTTTCCGGTGCCGCAGGGGGGGGATTTCTATTTGTATCGTGTTGATGCGGTAGAACAGGTCTTCACGAAACTGCGACTGCCTGACCATTTCTTGCAGATTGCGGTTGGTGGCTGCAATCAGCCGTATGTTAATCGGGATTTTCTTGTTGCTTCCGAGGCGCATGATTTCTCTGTTCTGCAAAGCGACCAACAGCTTTGCCTGCAGTCCCAGCGACAGATTTCCTATCTCGTCCAGAAAAAGCGTGCTTCCGTTGGCTGCTTCGAATTTGCCCACCCTTTTTTCATGTGCATCTGTAAAAGCTCCTTTCTCATGCCCGAACAGTTCGCTTTCGAACAATGACTCGCTGATGGCCCCCATGTCTACCTGATACATCTCATGCGGACTACGGAGCGAGAGGCGATGAATTTCACGCGCCAGCATTTCTTTTCCTGTTCCGTTTTCGCCATAGACTAGTATGTTGGCGTCGGTCTTTGCCACTTTGGTTACTATTTTAATCAGTTTCATCATCGCAGGCGAACGGCCGATAATCATCGTAGGTCCGTGGGCGCTTCGTACGGACTTGGTGGGCGATTTGAGCCTGCTTTCCTGTAAAGTGGTATGTATCTTATTGATCAATTGTTCGTTGTCCCAAGGCTTCAGCACAAAATCCGAGGCTCCGTTCTTCAGTGACTTCACGGCTAGGTCAATATCTCCATAAGCCGTCAACATGATGACCGGCAATTCCGGTACGGTTTCGTGGATGCGCTGGAGCCAGAATAGTCCTTCATTGCCGGTATTGACTCCCACGGAGAAATTCATATCCAGAATGACCAAATCGATGGAATGTTTGTCCAGGACAGTGATTATCTTGTTGGGGTCGGATATCGTTTCCACTCTTTCAAACTCACCTTCCAAAAGCAGTTCAAGGGAGGTCAATACGCTTTTATTGTCGTCTGCGATTAGGATTCTTCCGGGGTGCATAGGTTCTTTTTGGGAATAAAGGTATGGGTTTTGCAAGTGCCCGGCAAAAAAACGTCTAATTATTTGACACTTTTGCAATTTAAACTGGTTATGTTCTTCGTAAAGACAGAAAAGCATTCTCAATATCGGGTATTTTGTTGCTGTTTGTATAGCGGTGATAATCAATTACTTCTAACTTTACACTTCTTTATTAAGAATAAAGTGTTACTGTAATGCTGATAAAGTGGTGCTGTAACACCGGTAAAGTAGTGCTGTAACCCCAATAAAGTGTTACTGTAATACCGATAAAGTAGTTTCTGATACTCGGAATGAAGTGTCGGTTAAAGAATGTGTCAAAAGATTGGACGGTGCGGCGTCAAAATGATAGACAGTTTTTTGTATAATTGATTTGCAATTGTTTATTTATTAGTATGTTGTATGTTTGGCATGTGGTTTGTATTATGGAAATAAGTCTATAAGTAGCGAGTTGTTGGATATGAATGCGAGAATAACAATCAAACGTGGTTTATGGGTTCTGTTGTCAATCGGTATTTGGATGCCGGAGGTAGGCAGGGCACAGTCCGGTTGGACCGTAGAGGAGTGTATGCGTTATGCCGTCGAACATAATTTCCGGATACGGAACCGTCGGTTGGATTCGAAGATGGCCCGCACGGATGTAGCGGCGGGCTACGGAGATTTCCTGCCGTCGATACAGATTACCGGTGCGTCGGGCAAGCGGGAGGGACGTTCGGTGGATCCCCGCACGAACCAATATACTTCCGAGTCTTTTTTTGAGAACTCCTTTGGCCTGAACCTTTCTCTCTCTTTGTTTGAAGGGTTTGCGCGCATCAATAGATTGCAGTTTTATAAGCTGAATGGAAAAATGAGTGCTTTTACGGAAAAAATGGAAGAAAATGGGGTAGCCTTCAGGGTGCTTGAAGCGTTTTATTGCTATTGTTTCGACGAGAAACTGTATGAACTCGCCATAAAACAGCGGAAACAGAGTGAACGTTATTACGAGCAAATGCTTGCCTACATTGACTTGGGGTTGCGTTCCCGCTCCGACTTGCAAGAAGTGAAGGCACGTTTGCAAGCCGACATTTATCAGGAAACGGTGAAATCAAACAATTGTCGTCTCTCTCTATTAACCCTGAAGGATTTGATGGGGCTGAAAGATACGGATACCTTGTCAGTCTGTGTGGCAGACGGGCAGGGCACACCGGATGCTTCCCTTTCTCTAAGCTTGGATGATCTCTGTGCAAGCGCCGAGTCCTCCCTTCCGGAGTTTAATGTAATGAAGATGAGAGAGGAGGCCTCTCATGAACTGGTGGCCGTGGCATGCGGTTCTTTGTGGCCTTCCGTCCGGATGGAGTTTAATCTTGGTTCCGGATATTATGATACGGAGAAGGAAGAATCCGGAAAAACGGTGCCGTTCTGCGAACAATGGAACAATAACAAGAGCCGATATATCGGAGTATGCGTATCTTTACCCTTGTTTGACGGATTGTCCCGGTTCAAGAATATAAGGAAGGAGAAACTCCGCTTGCAGCAAGTGCGCAATGAGAATGAACAGCAACGCCTGTCCCTTTATAAAGAGATGCATGATGCTTATTTTTCCTTCCGGGCTACGTCCGACGAGCGCCTTCGGGCCGACGAGCAACTCCGCGCAGCTGCTATCACGTGGGAAGAAAGCGAGGAGAAATGGAAGGAAGGCATGGTGTCGGTGTTCGAGTTGCTGGAAAAGCGGAACAGGTACATGCAGGCCAAAGCAGAAGTGGTGCGAACGGGCTTGCAGCATGACTTGAAAAGCAGGATGGTACGATTCTACCAGGCAGGGACATTTTTAGAATGAGTAACAAATTTCGGAAGTTGCTTGGATTTTGTTTAAACTTGGAAAATGCTTACAAGAAAATCCAAACAGCTTCTCATATTCAATCAAAAAGAAACGAATGATGAATTCTAGTGATTTCAACGGAATGGATACGAAAATAGAGCGGAAGAAGCGTTTCCCGTTTCAAGTCGTCCTAGGTTCGGTTCTGGGTTGCATAGGCTTGTTGTGGATGGTTTTCCGTGACACTTCTTCTTCCATGAACGTGGATAAGGATAGTGTGACGATTGCTGCGGTGCGAGAAGACGAATTCAACGATTACATCCGTGTGGTAGGGCAAGTCATCCCCGACCATATCATCTATCTGGATGCCATAGAAGGTGGACGCGTGGAAGAGCGACCGGTCGAGGAGGGAGCACAAGTGAAGGCCGGAGACGTGATTCTTCGGCTGAGCAATCCGTTGCTGAACATCGGCATCTTGCAAAGCGAGGCAGATTTGGCTTATCAGGAGAATGAACTCCGCAACACCCGTCTCAACATGGAGCAGGAACATCTCCGCCTTCGCCAGGAGCGTATTACTTTGAATAAGGAACTGGTGCGCAAGGAACGCCGTTCCGGGCAGTACGAACGATTGTACCGGAAAGAACTGGTGTCGCGCGAGGATTATCTGCAGGCCCGGGAAGACTACCGCGCGGCTTTGGAGCAGTTGGGAGTCGTGGATGAAAGAATCAGGCAGGATTCCTTGTTACGCGACAATCAGCTGCAAAGCCTGAATGAGAATATCCGGAACATGAAGAAGAGCCTTGTGCTGGTGCGCGAACGTCTGGAGAACTTGAATGTCAAGGCTCCCGTTGACGGGCAGTTGGGAAATGTGCAAGCTCAGGTGGGGCAGTCTATTTCGCAGGGCGAGCGTATCGGACAAATCATTACTCCGGAACTGAAAGTGGAAGCGCGGATTGACGAGCATTACGTGGAGCGCATCGTGCCCGGACTTCGTGCCCGCTTCGAACGTGAAGGGAAAAGCTATGACATGGTAATGGCAAAAGTATATCCGGAAGTGCAGAACGGCCAGTTTCGTACAGACCTGCACTTTGTTGCCGACCGGCCCGGCAATATCCTTGCCGGGCAGACCTGCCATATCGACTTGCAGCTAGGCGACCCGACGCAAGCTGTTATCATTCCGCGTGGAAGCTTCTACCAGACCGGTGGAGGCGGGTACGTCTACGTGGTGGACAAAGACGGAACGGTAGCCCACCGTCGTCCGATACGCATAGGTCGCCAGAACCCTTTGTACTACGAAATACTGGACGGGCTGCATTCGGGCGAGAAAGTCATAATCTCGGGATATGACTTATTTGGCAAGAACGAACGATTAAATTTACGATAATGGACTATTTCTCTCAGATTATGAAGAGCCAGCGGGTCAGAAAATCGCTTTCTGCCCTGAATGTATTGGGCCTTTCCGTGTGCATCGGTGCGGCTTTGCTGATTTTGTTTTATGTACGGTTTGAGTTGAGCTTCGATTCGTTTCACGACGGTGAACGAATCTACCGCGTGGAAAGCCGCCTTTATGAAGGAGAGGTGTTGACGGACAATTGGGCCACAACGGCATTTGGCCATGCACCCGTGATGCACCGCGAGATTCCCGGTATCGAGCAGTATGTAAGGGTTACCGCACAAGACCGTGAGCAGGAAGTGACGTACGGTGACCGTCAGTTCATCGAAGAACGTTATTGCTATACGGAACCCTCTTTTTTTGACCTGTTCAATTTTTCTGTCATTAAAGGAAAAGAAGAGGGACAGCTGGTTCGTCCGCATACGGCCGTGATTACGGAGAGTGCTGCACGTCGCTACTTCCGCGACAGTGACCCTATAGGCAAAATTCTCTCTTTCAAGACCCCTTCGTCGGAACAGCATTTCGAAGTTACGGGAGTCATGGCAGACATGCCCTGCAACTCTCATTTGCGTTATGATTTCTTGCTTTCCTATTCGTCCATTCCCGAAGCCCGGCGCGACATCTGGTATATTCACGGGGTATATACGTACGTGCGTTTGGAGCCGGACAAGAATCCGCGGGAGGTGGAAGAAGCCTTTCGTGCCATCTCCGGGAAATATAAGACGGCGGCCTTGAAGCACAAGGATTGGCGGGTGGAGCTGATTCCTCTGGAGGACATTCACCTGACCCCTCGCAAATCGTATGAAAAAGAGGAAAAAGGAAGTCGGACAGCCGTTCGTATCCTTTCGGTGATGGCCGTGGCCTTGCTGCTGATAGGGTGGGTGAACGCGCTGAACCTGACTATTGCCCGCTATCTGGAGCGTGGCAGGGAGTTCGGGCTCCGCAAGGTCTTCGGGGCTTCGCGCCGCCAGATTGTGGTTCAGGGCTTGTTGGAGTCAGGGTTGTTGAACCTGTCGGCTTTGTTTTTGGCACTTGGCTGGTTGGAAGTCTTGCTGCCGGTTGCTTGTCGCTGGGCCGGGCGGGATTTTGCTTCCGGTGTGTCGGCATCGCCGGAGTGCTGGGCCATGACAATCCTGATATTTGCCGTCGGGGTTCTGTTCATCGGGTTCTATCCCTCCTTTTTGCTCACGCATATCAAGCCTTCGGATATTATGCGGGGAAAGCTGCTGCATAGCCGCAAAGGCAACAGGATGCGTAAGTTGCTGATTGTCGTTCAGTTCATGGCTTCTTTCATGCTGGTATCGGGTACTTTTGTCGTGGTCCGTCAGATAGACTATATGCAACAGGCGACCGCTTCTGCTTCGTTGAGCCGGATATTGGTCTTGAAACATCCTGCTTTGGCAGATGAGATGACCGTCAGGATGCAAAACTTCAAGAAAAGGCTGGAGCAGGAATCCTACATCAGCGGAGTGTCCGTGTCAGGTGCCGTGCCGGGCGTGGAGGTGGCGAATTATTTTACCAACCGTCCTTACGGAAGCGACATTTCGGAAGTGAAGCTCATACAGATGTTTGCCGTCGATTACGACTACTTGACGCTTTATGCGCCGGAATTGCTTTGTGGACGTGGATTTTCCGAGGAGTATGGTAATGAACTCAACAAGGTGGTGCTGAATGAAGAGGCTGTTCGGTTGCTGGGATATACTTCTCCCGAGGAGGCTTTGGGCAAGCAGTTGGCCATGGAAGTGCTGAAGGAGCCGCTCGAAGTGATTGGTGTGGCAAGGAATTACCATCAGCAGTCATTTGCCGAACCCTATAAGCCCATCATGTTTTTCATGAAGGAGCGTGTTCCGATTATAGCCACTCCTTATATATCGGTCAAAATGGAGGCTGGGATAACTCCAGAAAGGTTGGCCGGGATAGAACGGATTTACCGGACCTACTTTCCGTCGGCGGTCTTCTCTTATTTCAAATTAGACGATTATAACTACGAGTTGTATAAGTCGGACCGCAATTTCAGTTGGATATTCACGTGTGCGGCTTTGTTGGCGATATTCGTGGCTTGTTTGGGCCTGTGGATTATGGCTCTTTTTTCTACCCTGGCCCGTGTCCGTGAGGTGGGAATACGGAAAGTGCTGGGGGCCGACAAGAAGAGCCTTTTCAAACTCTTGACCCGTGAGTTGCTGCAACTTACCGTATGGGCCGCAGCGTTGGGGACTCCTGTTTCTGTCATACTGATGAATGAATGGCTCAAGAGCTATGCCTTCCGTGTGTCGTTGCCTTGGTGGGGCTATGCCGTTGCCTTTGCAGGGATGCTGGGCATTGCCTTGTTGACGGTCAGCTATCAAGTCTGGCGTGTAATCCGGTTGAAGCCGATGCATATTTTGCGGAATGAATAAACTAAATACATAAAAAAATGATTAAGACAGAGAATCTATCTATGGTCTTCACAACCGAAGACGTACAGACCAGAGCACTGAGCGGTGTGAACCTGGTCATCAAGCCTGGTGAGTTCGTGGCCATCATGGGGCCGTCGGGATGTGGGAAGTCCACGTTGCTGAATATTTTGGGAACCCTTGAACTCCCGACCTCCGGCCGTTATCTTTTTGACGGCAAGGAGATGACCGGAATGAGTGAAGGCCGACTGACCGATTTCCGCAAGAAGCATATCGGTTTTGTTTTCCAAAGTTTTAACTTGATAGATGAGTTGACGGTATTCGAGAATGTAGAGCTACCTTTGATTTATCTGGGGATGCGGAAAGCAGACCGGAGGCGGAAAGTGACGGACGTGCTGCAACAAATGAACATCGCTCATCGTGCCGGACACTTCCCGCAACAGCTTTCCGGAGGGCAACAGCAACGGGTGGCCATTGCCCGTGCCGTCGTGACGGGCTGTCCGCTGATTCTGGCAGACGAACCGACCGGCAATCTGGACTCCGCCAATGGACTCGAGGTGATGTCCTTGCTGCAAAAGCTGAACGAAGAAGGAACGACTATCATTATGGTCACACACTCGGAAAGGGATGCGGGCTATGCCCATCGAATCATTTATCTGCTGGATGGCAGAATTGTGGAAAGGCAGTGATTGGTTTGCATTTATTGCTTCTCTTCTTCGAACATCCGGTTGAAGATCTGCCTTAACACATCTTTGTCCGCAAGGATAGCCCGGAGTTTCTTCAGCTGTTCCGCATTCTTGCCCTCGGGAAACCGGAGCTTCAGGTAACCGCCGGGGGCGTACTTCTCCGTAAGATGCCGGCAGAACCGCCGGTAGTGCCACTCTCTGTCTGCAGTGGGATTCGGGTATCATGCTTTTTCTGATTTATATGATGTCACGACGTCTTTTATTTAAAGGAATCAGAAGAGTTACAGGAAAAAATTGTAATATACTTTGCAAAAGTATGTATTTTCAGCTGTTTTCTGTTAATTTTGCGTGGGATATTTTGTATTTCGTGTTACATAAAATCTATAGATAGTATGAATAAACTGACATCAATTCTCATGTATGGCCTTACGGGAACGGTGGCAACCGCCTCATTTTCTTCCTGCAAGAACATGAAAAAAGAAGAGGTTAAGAAACCTATGAACATTGTCTACATCATGTGCGACGATCATTCGTTCCAGACAATCAGTGCCTACGACCGGCGTTATATGCAAACACCTAACATTGACCGGATAGCTAACGAGGGAGTGCGCTTCACCAACAGTTTTGTAGCCAATTCGTTGAGCGGACCTAGCCGTGCCTGCATGCTTACAGGCAAGCACAGCCATGCCAACGGTTATACCGACAATGCCGACGGAAACATGTTTGACGGTAGCCAGCAGACCTTTCCCAAGCTTCTGCAACAGGCCGGCTACCAGACAGCCATGATTGGGAAGTGGCACTTGGGCTCCGAGCCTACGGGGTTCAACCATTGGGACATCTTGGTAGGGCAGGGAGATTACTACAATCCCACCTTCATACGCAATGGCGAGAAGCTGAAGCGCGAAGGCTATGCAACAAATATTGTTACCGATGTTGCCCTCAACTGGATGGACAGTATTCGCGATGAGAACAAGCCTTTCTGCCTCTTCATTCACCATAAGGCACCGCACCGCACCTGGATGCCCGACCTCTGCGACCTCGACCTTTATGAAGATGTGACGTATCCTATGCCCAAGAACTTCTATGACAAATATGAGGGGCGTATTCCGGCTTCTAAGCAAGAGATGAGCATTATCGAAGACATGGATTTGGTCTATGACCTGAAAATGGCCGACAAGGAGAATGAAATACATACCAATACCGGGCTGGAAGGCTACGGTCGCTATCTGTATAACGCCTTGAACCCCGAACAGAAAGCTGTGTGGGACAAACATTACGACCCCATTATCGCCAAGTTCAAGAAAGACAAACTATCAGGAAAAGCGCTGGCAGAGTGGAAGTACCAGCAATACATGCACGACTACATGCGCGTCATACATTCCGTAGACCGTAACGTGGGCCGCGTACTCGATTATCTGGAAGCACACGGTTTGCTGGAGAATACCATGATTGTCTACACTTCCGACCAAGGCTTCTATATGGGCGAACATGGATGGTTCGATAAGCGATTCATGTATGAAGAGTCATTCCGTACTCCGCTTCTGGTGCGTCTGCCCGGTGGCAAGAAGGGGGATGTTGACGAGATGGTGCAGAACATAGACTACGGTCCCACTATTCTTGACCTGGCGGGCGTACAGGTGCCCGAAGATATGCACGGAGTTTCCTTCTTGCCGTTACTAAGGGGAGAAGAAGTGCCCGAATGGCGTAGTTCCTTGTATTATCATTTCTATGAATACCCTGCCGAGCATTCCGTTTGCCGTCATTATGGCGTGCGCACCGACCGTTATAAACTGATTCACTTCTATAATGATGTGGATTGCTGGGAACTGTATGACTTGCAGACCGACCCGAGCGAGATGAACAATATCTTCGGAAAGCCCGGTACGGAAGAGATTACGAAGCAGTTGAAACAGGAGATGCTGAAGTTGCAGGAGCGGTATGACGACCCGATAAGGAACCAATATAAAGACTGATATCACCAGCCTTCGGGGTGAACGGAAAAGGTAGAGAGCCGGAATACTTCGCGTACTCCGGCTCTCTATGTATAAAAAGGTTTTGGTTGGTTTAGGACTCGAATATTTTACTTTAAAAGAGAATTTGTCTGTTACATGTTGGGGTTGTCCATGATTACCGTCATCTCGGGAACCAGTACATATTCACCCTTCTTGCTGTTCCATTTATAGTACGTGGTAGTCATCGTCTTGCCTTGGTAGGCATAACGGATGCATATGTCGTTACCCCATGCATTCTTGGTGCTGTTCCATTTCAAGGCTTCGCTTTCTGTCATGCGGTTCTGGTCGTCGTACTTATAATTATACTTCATATAGTTGGCGAGCGTGTTTCCGTCCATCTTGTATACGGTCTCTGCCACTTTCATGCCATTTACTTCTTCCGAATTGTAAATGAAGTTGCTCTTATTGTCGGCTGATGCATTTAATCCGCAAACTAAGAGGAGTGCTGAAATAATCACTGTTTTTAAAGATACTTTTGCTTTCATGGCCTTATGTCTTTTTCTGTTTAACTTTCTATTTTCTATCAATATGTCATTTATTTCGCTGCAAAGGTACGTATTAAATTGACATAAATATAAATATTGGATTAAATTTTATCAATTTGTTACTATCGAGGAGCCCGCTATGCTTCCCTTTTGGCAAGATAGGTGAACAAAAAATATCCGGTAGCGAGGTTACCGGATATTCTGATGAGCAAACTGTATTTGAAAAGGATTGCTTCTGTTGCTTTCTGATTGTAAGTTAAATAAAGTTATTGGGCTGTTTAGTGTGCCTGCAACCAGTTGTTTCCCCACCCGCAATCGGCTTTCAGGGGTACGTGCATGCGATATGCCTGCTCCATCTCTTCGATTACGATTTTCTGTACAAGCTCCTTTTCTGCCTCTGGAACGCTGAAATTTAATTCGTCATGGACTTGTAAAATCATCTTTGCTTTCAGATTGTAAGCTTGGAAACGTTGATAGATGTGTGCCATGGCTACTTTTATGATGTCGGCGGCACTTCCCTGGATGGGAGCATTGATGGCATTCCGTTCGGCATAGCCTCGGACTACTCCGTTTCTTGAGTTGATGTCCGGCAGAAAGCGCTTGCGGTGGAAGATGGTTTCCACATAGCCGTTTTCGCGTGCCACCTGGATACTTTTGTCCATATACTCCTTGACTTGCGGATAGGTTTCAAAGTATCCGTCTATCAGCTCTTTGGCTTCCTGGCGGGAAACATCCATGCGCTCAGCCAGTCCGAAGACGGAGATGCCATAGATGATGCCGAAGTTTGCCGTTTTTGCCTTGCGGCGCATGTCGGCGGTTACGTTGCCGATATCTACCTTATATATCTTGGCAGCGGTGGCGGCATGGATGTCGTGCCCGCTGAGGAAGGCGTCTATCATGTTCTTGTCCTCGCTCAGATGGGCCATGATGCGCAGCTCTATCTGCGAGTAGTCGGCAGAGAAGAATTCACAGCCCTTGTCGGGGATGAACGCCTTGCGGATTTCCTTTCCGTCTTCGTCGCGGATGGGGATGTTCTGCAGGTTGGGGTTGCTGGAGCTGAGGCGTCCGGTGGCTGTCACTGCCTGGTTGAACGAGGTGTGGATGCGTCCCGTGCGCGGATTGATGAGTTGGGGCAGGGCATCTATGTAGGTGCTCAGCAGTTTTTTCAGTCCGCGGTACTCGAGTATCTTTCCGATGATTTCGTGCTTGCTGCGGTAGCTCTGCAGCACTTCTTCGGAAGTGACGTACTGCCCGGTTTTGGTCTTTTTGGCTTTCTCCACGATTTTCAGCTTGTCGAAGAGCACCTCGCCTACCTGCTTGGCAGAGCTGATGTTGAACGTTTCTCCCGCCATCCCGTAGATTTCCTTTTCAATCTCCTGCAGGCGGACGGTGAAGTGCTGGGACGACTGCTTCAATGCTTTCGTATCGAGCAGCACGCCATTGCTCTCTATATTGACAAGTACGGGCACGAGCGGCATCTCTATTTCGTAGAACAGATGTTCGGCACTTTGCTTTTTCAGCTCCTTTTCCAGTACGTTCTTCAGTTTGAGGGTGACGTCCGCATCCTCGCAGGCATAACGGTAGACGTCTTCGGGCGGAAGGTCGCGCATGTTCTTCTGGTTTTTGCCCCGCGCTCCAATCAGCTCGTCGATGTGGATGGTCTGGTAGTGCAGATAGATTTCCGCCAGATAGTCCATGTTGTGCCGGAGTTCGGGTTGAAGCACGTAATGGGCAAGCATGGTGTCGAAAAGCTTGCCCTTCACCCGGACTCCGTAATTCTGGAGGATAATCATATCGTACTTGATATTTTGTCCTACTTTCATGGATTTTTCGTTTTCGAGGAGTGGGCGGAACTCATTTACAATTTTTAAGGCTTCCTCTCGTTCAGCAGGCACGGGTACGTAGTACGCCCGATTTTCAGCGTCGCTGAAGCTCATTCCCACGAGTTCGGCATCCATCGGTTCGGTTCCGGTGGTTTCGGTATCTATTGAGAGAATTTTGCTTGTAAGTAACTTTTGAATAGTTTTCCTTCTTTTTTCTTCTGTATCAATGAGTTGATAATCCACATCGAGCATTTCTAACCGCTTCAGATTTGAATTTTCGGAAGCGCCCGTCCACTCGCCCGCCAAATTTGCAAACAAATCGCCTTGAACAGGGACACTGTTTTCGGGAGTGGAGATTTGCGGCTGGGCAAACAGAGTTCCGGCAAAGGGGTCGGGGGCCGGAGAGGTTGGGGTGGGGGAGGAAGAGTCGCCGTTTCCTTTTTTGAGTACTCGGTCGATAAGCGTACGGAATTCCAGTTCCTCGAAAATCCTGCGGAGTTCTTCTTCGTTCGGCTCTTCCCGGACAAGCGAATTCATGTCGAGTCGGATGGGGACATCCGTTTTGATGGTGGCAAGGAATTTGGAGAAGGTAATCATCTCCCGGTTTGTTTCCACTTTCGTTTTCAGTGCGCCTTTCAGTTGCCCGGTGTGTTCCAGCAGATTCTCGATACTGCCGAATTCGGCAATCAGTTTCTGTGCGGTTTTCTCGCCCACACCCGGACAGCCGGGGATGTTGTCGGAAGCATCTCCCATCAGCCCGAGCATATCGATGACCTGCTCTGTGGACTGTATATTGAACTTCGCCTTTACCTCTTCCGTGCCCATAATCTCGAATCCGCCGGTGTGCTTGGGACGGTACATGAAGACATTGGCTGATACTAGTTGTCCGTAGTCCTTGTCGGGAGTCATCATATAGGTGGTGATGCCCTGCCGTCCGGCTTCGGTGGCAAGCGTGCCTATTACGTCGTCCGCTTCATAGCCGCCCACCTCGAGGATGGGGATGCGGTAGGCGCGGATGATATCCTTTATAATAGGTACGGAAAGGCGGATGGCCTCGGGCGTCTCTTCGCGCTGTGCCTTGTATTGCTTGTAGGCTTCGTGACGGAAGGTAGGTCCCGACGGGTCGAAGGCCACCCCTATGTGTGTGGGATTCTCTTTTTTGAGTACTTCTTCCAGGGTATTCACAAAGCCTAGAATGGCCGAAGTGTTGAATCCTTTTGAGTTGATTCTCGGGTTCTTGATGAACGCATAATAAGCCCGATATATCAGTGCGTATGCATCGAGCAAAAACAGTTTATCGATTGAATTCATACATTTAATCCTTTTTTTCATGGTAAAAGTACAAAAAAATACCGTATTAACCGTTTTATTACTATTTTTGTGGGCAAATAGAGATGCATGGACTACTCATCACTTATACAATCTCCGATTTCTGAGGAATTGGAGGACTTCAAGAAACTTTTTGAAAGTGCCCTCACCAGTTCCAACCTTTTGCTGAACAGCGTGATTGCGCATATCCGGCAGAAGAATGGAAAGATGATGCGCCCCATTCTGGTGCTTCTGGCTGCGAAGCTTTTTGGTAGGGTATGTCCTGCAACCCTGCATGCTGCGGTTGCGCTGGAACTTCTTCATAATGCAAGCCTTGTGCACGATGATGTAGTGGACGAAAGTACTGAACGCCGTGGACAACTCTCCGTTAATGCCGTTTTCAATAATAAGGTAGCCGTGCTGGCAGGCGATTATCTGCTTGCAACAGCGTTGGTGCAAGTGGGCATGACCCGTAATCATGACATCATTGACATTGTCTCTTGTCTGGGGCAGGACTTGGCGGATGGTGAGCTTCTGCAGCTCTCCAATGTCAGCAATCTCCATTTCTCCGAGGATGTCTATTTCGACGTTATCCGCAAGAAGACGGCCGTGCTTTTTGCGGCTTGTACGAAGGCGGGAGCTCTTTCGGTGGGAGCCGGCGATGAAATGGCGGAATCTGTACGTCTGTTCGGTGAATATATCGGGCTTTGCTTTCAGATAAAGGATGATATTTTCGATTACTCCGAGAGCAAGGAGATAGGCAAGCCTACCGGAAATGATATGGTGGAAGGGAAGTTGACTCTGCCCACGCTCCATGTACTCAATACCGTGAAGGATAAAACAGCGGAAGAGATAGCCGTGAAGATAAAGAACGGGGAGGCAACGACGGATGAAATAGCCCATTTAATCGAATTTACCAAACAGCATGGTGGTATAGAGTATGCCTCGCAAGTGATGTATGAATATAAGGAAAAGGCTCTTTCTTTGCTGGCTTCTTTGCCCGATACGGAGGTGAAGGCGGCGCTTGCCGGGTATCTGGACTATGTGGTGGAGCGGGAGAAATGACGGAGCTGTTTCCGGCCGATGATAATGATAAAGCCTGATGGAATCCAATCCGTCAGGCTTTATTCATAGGTAGATGCAGCTTCTTCTTAGAAGAATTTCATCTCTTCACCCTTGATTTCCGAAAGCAGCAGGTTGGCAAGACGGCTGGTTCCCAAGCGGAACAGTTCGTTGTTCAGCCATTCTTCGCCTAGCACTTCCTTGACGATGGTGTAATAAATCAGCGCGTCGTTCACGCAGTTGATTCCTCCTGCAGGCTTAAAGCCTACCTTGATACCCGTCAGCTCGTGATATTCCTTGATGGCCTGGCACATGACCAGAGCGGCCTCCGGTGTAGCTGCAGGCTGCTGCTTGCCGGTGGAGGTTTTGATGAAATCGGCACCCGAATACATGGAAAGGATAGAGGCTTTCTTGATGTTCGAAGCCGTTTTCAAGGCTCCGGTTTCGAGGATTACCTTCATGTGGTGTTCTTTGCAGGTTGCTTTGAGTTCTTGTATCTCTTCGCACATGCTTTCATAGTCTCCCGCCAGGAACTTGCCCACCGAAATGACGATGTCTATCTCGTCGGCGCCTTCCATCAGGGCCATGGCGGTTTCTGCCACTTTCACTTCGACGAAAGTCTGGGAGGAGGGGAAACCGGCCGATACGCAGGCGATTTTTACATCTTCCACTTCCAATGTGTCTTTTACGACTTCTGCGAAATTGGGGTATACGCAGATGGCTGCCACGTTCTTCAGGTCAGGAAACTCTTCGTCGAATTTATTCACTTTCTGGGTGAACTTCATGACGCTTTCGTCGCTGTCCGTACTGTTCAGCGTGGTGAGGTCGATGCAGCTGAAAAGGAATTTCTTTACTTCCGGTGTATTGTTTGCCGGCACTTTCTCTGCAATGATTCTGGCAGCTTGTGCAGCTATTTCCGCATCATCCAGTTGGGTGTTGTACTTTGCCAGGGCGGCGTCGTACTTGCTTTGGGTAGGCTCATTCTTCTCCATAATCTTTCAATTTCGGGTTATTGATATGTCTTGTCCGGTCACGTCCGGTTTTCTTTTCGAGGTTGCGGTGAAAGGCTTCGGTAAGGTTCACTCCGGTCTGGTTCGCAATGCAGAGAAGTACCCAGAGAACGTCTGCCATTTCATCGTCGAGGTTGTCTTTTTCTCCCTCCTTGAAGGACTGGTCTCCATACTTGCGGGCCATGACACGGGCCAGTTCGCCCACTTCTTCGGTCAGGATGGCCATGTTGGTGAGTTCGCTGAAATAGCGTACTCCGTATTCCTTTATCCAGGAATCCACTTGTTTCTGTGCTTCTTCTAGCGTCATTATTCCTTGTTTTTTGTATCCATACAGATGGTCACGGGGCCATCGTTCATCAGTTCTACCTTCATGTCGGCGCCAAATTCGCCGGTACCTATTTCTTTACCTAAAGCCAGACTTAGTTCTCTGCAGAATTGTTCGTACAGCGGCACGGATATTTCCGGCCGTGCCGCCCGTATGTAGGAGGGACGGTTGCCTTTCCTGGTGGAGGCGTGGAGGGTGAACTGGCTGATGACCAGTATGTCGCCGCCTGTATCAAGAATGGACTTGTTCATTACGCCGTTTTCGTCGTCGAAAACGCGCAGGTTGACTATCTTCTTGCAGAGCCAGTCGATATCTTCCTTTCCATCGGATTCTTCGATGCCTACGAGTATCATGAGGCCCTTTCCGATGGAGGCTTTGCAGGTTCCGTTGATGGTGACGGAAGCGTGTCCGGCACGTTGTATCACTACTCTCATGTTTTTCTTGTCTTTTTGAGGCAACAAAGTTACGAATTAATTCGTTGCGTACATGGCTTTACGGGCCGATTTATCAGGTATTATCCGCGGCTTTTTCATTTGCAGCAGTTAGAGGAGCTATCACTTCGCTCCGTCAGGAGCTAAAGAAGTTAGAGCCGGTACTCTTGCGTATGTACTTGCAGAAGTATCGGCTTAACTCCTGAGCCCGAAGGGCGATAACTCCCTTTACCTCCTTTAAATGAAACAGCCTTTGAATGAAATAACCGTGAGCATTATCAGGCGTTTTGACAGATACTGGACTTTGTCGTCTCAGACGCCAGTGTCTGTCCGCTTGAACACCAGTGTTTGTCCGCTTGAACACCAGTGTCTGATAATGGCTGCTCAATACGCTGTAAATCAGTGCTTATTTTTCCGAAAAATAGGTCTGTATGATTCTTGCCTTTGCTTCTCCCACTACGGTTGCCAGCTCTTGGGCAGATGCTTCGCGGATACGCTTCACGCTTTTGAACTCCTTGAGCAACGCACTTTTTGTCTTTTCTCCGATGCCTTTTATCTCGTCCAGTGCAGAGGCTATCTGCCGTTTGCTGCGTTTGTCGCGGTGGAAGGTGATGGCAAAGCGGTGTACTTCATCCTGAATCTGCGTCAGCAACCGGAAGAGGGGGGTGTTCTGTTTCAATCCGATGGTTTGGGGAGGGAAGCCGTACAGCAGCTCGGAAGTGCGGTGTTTGCCATCCTTGGCAAGTCCGGCGATGGGGATGTTCAGACCAAGTTCGTCCATCACCTCTTTTACGGCGCTCATTTGCCCTTTCCCGCCGTCGGTGATAAGGAGGTCGGGCAGGGGAGCTTTTTCTTCTATGGCGCGCTGATAGCGCCGTTTTACGACTTCTTTCATGGAAGCATAGTCGTCCGGCCCCTCTACGGTCTTGATATTGTACTTGCGGTAATCTTTCTTGGAAGGTTTCCCCTTGACGAAGACCACGCACCCGGCCACGGGGTCGGAACCTTGGATATTGGAGTTGTCGAAGCATTCTATCTGCATGGGCAGGCGGTCCAGGTGCAGCTCTTGCTGTATCTCTTTCAGCAGACGTACGGTCCGTTGTTCCGGATTCAATTTTTCGGCTTGTTTCAGGCGGTCGGCTTTGTACTGCTTCACGTTGAGGATGGAGAGTTCCAGCAGTTTCTTTTTGTCTCCCCGTTGCGGGATGGTGAAAACTACGTCTTTCAGTTCCATATCCAGCTCAAAAGGCACGATGATTTCGCGCGAAAGGCTTTTGTACCTCTCCCGCATTTCGATGATGCCGAGTGAGAGCAGTTCTTCTTTGGTCTCGTTCAGCCGCTTCTTGTATTCGAAGGTGAAAGCCTGGTTGATGGCACCGTTCGTGATGTGCAGGTAATTGATAAAAGCAGACTTCCCGTCACTGTCTTCTTCGATGGAGAATACGTCGATATTGTGCAGCACGTTACTTACCACTTCCGATTTCGCCCGGTAGTTTTCAAGCAGCAGGTATTTCTCCTTTATCTTCTGTGCTTCTTCAAACTTCATTTCGGCTGCCAGTTCCTGCATTTGTTGGAAAAGCATCCGTTCTATCTCCTGGGTATTCCCTTTGAGTATTTCCTTGATTTCAGCGATGTTTTTCAGATACTCCTCCTGACTTTGTCTGCCGATGCAGGGTCCTGCACAGTTCTTGATGTGATATTCCAGGCAGACATTGAACTTTCCGGCACGTATGTTCTCCGGAGAGAGGTTCAGGTGGCATGTACGCAAAGGGTACAGGTGCTTGATGAGGTCGAGTAATGCGTACATGGAAGGTATATGGCTGTAAGGGCCATAATAGGAGGAGCCGTTACGGATTATCTTCCGGGTTCTGAATACGCGTGGAAAGTATTCGTTCTGCACGCAGATGCTGGGATACGTTTTGTCGTCTTTCAACAGCACGTTGTAGCGTGGCTTGTATTTCTTGATAAGATTGTTTTCCAGCAACAGCGCGTCTTCTTCCGTATTCACCACGATATACCGGATATCTGCAATCTTGCTTACCAATACCCGTGTCTTTCCCGGTTCGTGCTCGCGGTTGAAGTAGGAGGATACTCTTCGCTTCAGGTTTTTGGCCTTTCCTACGTATATGATGGTTCCTTCAGTATTCAGATATTGGTAAATACCGGGGCTTTCGGGAAGGTTGGATACAATCCCTTTGAGGTAGTCGTTGGTTCGTAATTCAGAACTGCTTTCCATAAATTATCTTGTATCTATAACCTGATTTTGATTTCTTGTTCTCCATGATTGTTCTATCCCCTCCTTTGGTTTCCCTCCTTCCGGAAGGAGGGAAATTGGAGATGGCTTAAGGAGACGATTTGCTTATAATGAAAGCACCGTCTCTACCTCTACATCCTTGCCGAACACTTCTCTCCCGTGGAGGTCTTTCAGCTCGATGATGAAGTTTGCATAAGTTTTCTTGGGATTTGTCTGTTTCACCAGCTTGCAGGCTGCTTCCATTGTTCCGCCGGTTGCCAGCAAGTCGTCGTGCAGCAATACTACATCGTCTTCGGTGATGGCATCCTTGTGCATCTGTATGGTGTCTTTGCCGTATTCTTTGTCATAGCTTTCCTCAATGGTTTCTGCTGGCAGCTTTCCCGGTTTGCGGATGGGAACGAAACCTGCCCCCAGTCTGGTGGCGAGAATTGGTCCCATAATGAAACCTCTTGATTCGATACCTGCTACTTTGGTTATCCCTTTGTCCTTGTACATCTCATACAATATGTCCGAAAGTTCCTGTAAGGCGGCAGGTTCCTTGAACAGGGTTGTAACATCGTAGAATAGAATTCCCGGGATGGGGAAGTCGGGTATTTCCCGAATGCTTTTGGTGATTGTTTCCTTGCTCATAATCAGTTTATTTAATACGTTTGTTGAATTCTTTGTTTCACGTGGAACTTTGCCTCCTATCGTCCGCAAAGCACCAGCAGTACGTTGATGTCGCTTGGAGATACTCCCGGAATGCGGCTTGCCTGGGCTATTGTTTCCGGGTCGATCTTCATCAATTTCTGTCTGGCTTCGGTAGAAAGGGATTGGATGGAGCTATAGTCAAATTTTCCCTTTATCTTGATGCTTTCTAGTCTTGCCAGCTTATCCGCAATAATCCGTTCGCGTCCGATGTATCCCTCGTACTTGATGAGTATTTCTGCTGCTTCTACAATTTCTTCCTTTCTGTCGGATATTTTATCCAGTTCCCGCTTAAAGGCGTTGACGTGTTCGGCAATATTATCAATCGTTACTTGCGGCCGGTTTATCAAATCAATCAGTTTGCATCCTTGGCGGAGCGGGGTAGTGCCGAGCTGTTCCAATGCCGGATTGATTAATGCCGGTTTCATCGAATAGTTCCGTGTGAAGTCTATGATTCGGTTCACGGCTTCACGCTTTTCTGTCAGCAGTCTGTAGCGGTCTTCCTTGGCGAGTCCCAACTTCCATGCTTTTTCCGTGAGGCGCATGTCGGCATCGTCCATACGGAGGAGGATGCGATATTCGGCACGGGAAGTAAACATGCGGTAGGGCTCGTCCACGCCTTTTGTTACCAGGTCATCGATTAAAACACCGATATATGCTTCATCCCTTGCAAGGACAAACGGTTCTCCGCCGTGGCAATTGATGTGGGCGTTGATACCTGCCATGATTCCTTGTCCGGCAGCTTCCTCGTAACCGGTAGTTCCGTTTACTTGTCCGGCAAAGAACAGATTCTTTATTTTCTTCGTCTCCAGCGTATGCTTCAGTTGCGTAGGGTCAAAGAAGTCGTATTCGATGGCATAGCCGGGGCGGTAGATGACCAAATCTCTGAATGCCGGTATCTTTTTCAACGCCGCAATCTGGATGCTCATGGGCAATGAAGAAGAGAATCCGTTCAGGTAGAGTTCTTGGGTTGTTTCTCCTTCGGGCTCCAGAAAAAGCTGGTGCTGCGGTTTGTCGGGAAAGGTCACAATCTTGGTTTCTATGCTGGGGCAGTAACGCGGACCGATACTTTGAATCTGTCCGTTGAAAAGGGGAGAATCGGGGAGCCCTTCGCGAAGGATGCGGTGCGATTCTTCGTTGGTGAAGCAAGTCCAGCATGGAAGCTGTTTGAGGTGGCGTATGCCGGTGTTCATGAACGAGAATTTGTGGAAGTCGCATTCTCCGTCTTGGATTTCCATATCCTCATAATGCACGCTGCGTCCGTCTATGCGTACGGGGGTTCCCGTCTTCATGCGTCCGAATGTGATGCCATGTTTGGCGATGGACTCGGTTAATTGGTAGGATGCAGGTTCTGCCATGCGTCCGCCCGGAAGCATAGTGCGCCCCACGTGCATCAGTCCGTTGAGGAAAGTGCCTGCGGTGAGTACTACACATTTGGCACGGAACGTTACTCCCCAGAGGGTCACTACTCCGGTAATCTCGCCGTTTTCAACGAGGATTTCCTGCACGGTATCTTGCCAGATATGCAGATTGGGGGTATTCTCCAGAATCTCTCTCCATGCCCAGATGAATTTGTTGCGGTCGCACTGTGCACGCGGGCTCCACATGGCAGGGCCTTTGGAGCGGTTCAGTATACGGAACTGTATGGCTGTCTGGTCTGTCACCAGGCCCGTATATCCTCCCAGGGCGTCTATTTCGCGTACTATTTGTCCTTTGGCGATGCCTCCCACTGCCGGATTGCAACTCATCTGACCGATTTTGTTCATATCCATTGTGATGAGACAGGTCTTTGAACCGAGGTTTGCGGCAGCAGCTGCTGCCTCGCATCCGGCATGTCCGGCACCGATTACAATAATGTCATACTTAAACTCCATTCGTTCCGTGTAATTTAAAACTGTGCAAAGTTACTAAAAAGTTGCGGTTTCGTCATGTGTTATCTTACAGAATACTTGTCTGTTTTCAATGTGTGTGAGGGGAGACTCCGGATGAAATATCCTGTAATGGTTAAAGAATTTAAATGACGGTGGGAAAATTAAGAAAGCATTTGTCTGGTAACTTTATTATCAATTTCTTTACGACAACAAAAAGAATTTATTCCTCGTTGTCACGTCCGCAAGCGTGTTACTCCGTAGCAATTCATTCCTTTGTTTGCCTTTTAATCAGTGATACATAAATTTTGAGTGGATGAAGAACAAACAGCTTTCCGTTGTCCCTGCCTGTAGTGATTACACCAGCCAAATTGTTCTCCGAAACAACATCCATCAAAATATACGCGCTTTCGGGAGAAGTAGTGTCGGGTATCGCCTTGGCAGTCTTCTTCACTCTCTTTCTCTATAATTTGAATACCATTAGTTCACTCGCTTTTTATCTATGCATAACGACCTTGGTATTGGCTTTAATATTGTCTCTCTGTTACTTTTGGCCGAAATATATTAAGTTGTTCCGTGACTTGAATGCTATTAAAGAATAGCTGCCAATTCTTTATTGACAATTCCGATTTAAATGTTGTTCTGACGTCGACGTCGGATTCGCGGGAATGGCGGAAAAGATAGATAGGCTGTTCGGTGCAGGAACCTGCAAATTTAGGATAATCCGGAAGTTTTAAGCGTCAGAAGGGATAAATGTGGCATTTATTGGCTCGAAATTTCTATTCTTTTTTTCAGAATCGGCTTATCTTTGCTTTCGTAGAAACCAATAAAAAGTTATAATACAATGAGAAGACTTTTCCTCATATCGTCATTCTTGACGTTGTTTGCAATCGGAAGCTCGGCACAATGGAAGCCGGCAGGTGATAAAATCAAAACGGACTGGGCATCCCAGATTAATCCCGCGAATGTGTTGCCCGAATATCCTCGTCCCATCATGGAACGGAGTGACTGGAAGAACTTGAACGGACTGTGGAATTATGCCGTTATAAATAAAGGTGAGCATCTTCCGGCAGAGTTTGAAGGACAGATACTTGTTCCTTTCGCCATCGAATCCTCCTTGTCCGGAGTCGGAAAAAGAATCAATCAAAATCAGGAACTGGTCTACCAGCGCAGTTTTGAAGTTCCTTCCTCCTGGAAAGGAAAACAAGTACTGCTGCACTTTGGCGCTGTCGACTGGAAAACGGACGTGTGGGTGAATGATGTGAAAGTAGGCAGCCATACGGGTGGATTTACCCCGTTCTCCTTCGACATTACTGCCGCCCTTTCCGCCAAAGGTGCCAATCAGTTGGTTGTAAAGGTTTGGGACCCGACGGACAAGGGACCTCAACCCCGTGGAAAGCAAGTCAACAATCCGGAAGGTATCTGGTACACTCCGGTAAGCGGTATCTGGCAGACGGTATGGATGGAGCCGGTTGCCGGAAAGCATATCGAGAACCTCCGTATCACTCCCGATATTGACCGTAACATGCTGACGGTGAAAGCTGAACTGAATGCCGGATGTCCATCAGACCTTCTGGAAGTGAATGTGTATGACGGCAGTCAACTGGTAGCTACCGGCAAAAGTATCAATGCAGAGCCGGTGGAGGTGGCTATGCCCGGGAATGCCAAGTTGTGGAGTCCGGATTCTCCCTTCCTCTATACACTGAAAGTGACGCTGAAAAGCGGAGGCAAGGTAGTGGACAAAGTGGATAGCTATGCTGCCATGCGTAAGTACTCCACCCGTCGTGACGCGGATGGTATCGTACGCCTGGAACTGAATAACGAGGCTTTGTTCCAGTTTGGACCGCTGGACCAGGGTTGGTGGCCCGACGGACTGTATACAGCTCCCACAGACGAGGCTTTGCTGTATGATGTACAGAAGACGAAAGATTTCGGTTTCAATATGATTCGCAAGCATATCAAGGTGGAACCGGCACGTTGGTACACACATTGTGACCGTTTGGGTATCATCGTATGGCAGGATATGCCGAGCGGTGACCGTAATCCGGAATGGCAGAACCGTAAGTACTTCGACGGAACGGAACTGAAACGCTCTGTCGAGTCGGAAGCAATCTACCGCAAGGAATGGAAAGAAATCATGGATTGTCTCTACTCTTATCCGTGCATCGGCACATGGGTGCCGTTCAACGAAGCTTGGGGACAGTTCAAGACGGTAGAGATAGCCGAATGGACAAAGCAATATGACCCGACCCGTCTGGTGAATCCGGCAAGCGGCGGTAACCATTATACTTGCGGTGACATGCTCGATCTCCACAACTATCCCCAACCGGAAATGTATCTGTATGATGCACAGCGTGCCACGGTTTTGGGTGAGTATGGTGGCATCGGCCTTGTCTTGAAAGACCATATCTGGGAACCGAACCGCAATTGGGGATATGTTCAGTTCAACTCTTCCAGAGAAGTGACTGATGAGTACGTGAAATATGCCGATATGCTGTATCGGATGGTGAAAAAAGGTTTCTCGGCAGCCGTCTACACGCAGACCACGGATGTGGAAGTGGAAGTGAACGGTCTGATGACTTACGACCGCAAGGTGATAAAGCTGGATGAGAAGCGTGTGAAGGAGATAAATACGCGTATTTGCAATGCGTTGAAAAAATAACCGGGCAATAATTTCATAATGATGAGTGATTGGCGTAAATTGCCGGTCACTCATCATTGTTGTTGGGCTTAAAGCATATTGTTGTTATGAAACGATTGATTATAAAGCTTTTCCTTTGTTTGTGTATGGGAGCGGTGTTACCGGTCTGTGCGCAGGATGCCGTTCATTACTATTTCAGAACGATGGATATCCGGAACGGTCTTTCGCAGAACACCGTGTATCAGATTTTGCAGGATAGAAAAGGCTTTATGTGGTTTGGGACCAAGGACGGTCTGAACCGTTATGACGGATTGTCTTTCCGTGTCTACAAGAAGGAGAATTCCGGTTTAGGAAAGAACTTCATAACTGCGCTCTATGAAGACTGCCGGGGCAATATCTGGATTGGTACCGATGGAGGAGTCTTTATTTACAATCCCGTACTGGATTTCTTTACCGCTTTCGATGAGGCCAGTGATAACGGCAGTGTTATCAGGGATTTTGTCACCATGATTGGAAGTGACGAGGACGACAATATCTGGATATCGGTAGAAAACCAAGGGCTGTTCTGCTATAGACTGGATGAAGGGAAACTTCTGAACCGTCTGCATGATTCGGGACTGCCCAACGTCACCCGCTTCTGGCTGAATGGGAATACTTGTTGGCTGGCTTTGTATGCGGATAATCTTTACTATACGAAAGCTGATTTTGAGACTCCTCTGCAGCCTTTCAAGGATGCGGAAGGAAATGAGATTTTCAAGAACGACATTATCAACTGGCAGGTCAGCGGACCCCATAACTGCGTATATATCGCTTCGCTGAACGGGTTGACAGAGATAAACCAGACTACAGGCAAGACGCGGAAGCTGCTGGACACCTATGTGAGGACTTTGCAGTTCAAATCTGACGACGAGCTATGGGTGGGTGCGGAGTCCGGTTTGTATATTTACAATCTGACGAATGACAAGATTACCCATTTGACCGTTCCCGACCAGGATGATTCGTATGCATTGTCGGACAAAGCCATTTATTCGCTCTGCTGCGACAAGGAGAACGGTATGTGGATAGGGTCTTATTTTGGTGGAGTGAACTATTGTCCTTATCAATGGACTTATTTCGAGAAGTTCTATCCGAGAGACAATCTCAGGCATTTCGGCCGTCGTGTACGGGAAATCTGTGAAAGCAATGACGGCACCTTGTGGATAGGCACCGAAGACAAAGGCTTGTTCAATTACAATCCGGAAAACGGAAAGATAGTGCCCTTTGAGCATCCGGGCATTTATCAGAATATCCATGGCCTTTGCCTGGACGGGGATGATTTGTGGGTAGGTACGTTCTCCGGTGGCTTGAACCGGGTGAATCTTCCTACCGGGCAGGTGAGACATTATGCCAAGGGTGAGAGTGAGAATTCCATGGCCGCCAATGACGCCTTCACCATTTGCAGGACTACTACGGGAGACGTGTGGATAGGCACTACATCCGGTCTGTTGAAGTACAATCGTTCCACAGACGACTTTGTCCGGATTCCTCAGTTGAAGAATCTGTTTACTTACGACATTCTGGAGGACTTCAACGGGAATCTGTGGTTTGCCACGTTCTCTAATGGAGTGTTCTGCTACAATGTAAGAAGTCGGCAGTGGAGGAACTATCTGTCTAATGAGAACGATTCGACCTCTCTTTCCTACAATAAGGTTATCAGTATCTACGAAGACAGTAAGAAGCGTTTGTGGTTCACGACGCTGGGTGAGGGCTTTTGCCGCTACAATCGGGAAACGGACAACTTTACCCGTTATGACATGTCGAAAGGTTTTCCGAGCAATACCATCTACAAGATGGTCGAGGACAAGCGGGGAAACTTATGGATTACTTCCAATTATGGCCTGGTCTGCTTCAATCCCGATACGGAGAGCAAACATGTCTATACCACGGCAAACGGGCTGCTGAGCAACCAGTTCAATTTCCAGTCCGGTTACATTGACAAGAAGGGGCGCATCTATTTAGGTAGTATCAACGGATTCATAGCCTTTGACCCGGAAACTTTTGTGGAGAACACTTTTCTCCCTCCCGTAGTGATTACAGATTTTTATCTGTTCAACAAACGGCTTTCGGTGGACAGTCCGGATTCTCCTTTGGAGAAGAGCATCACCTATGCGGATGAGTTAGAATTGGATGCCGACCAGAATTCCTTCTCTTTCCAGGTTGCGGCCCTGAGTTACCAGGCACCCGAAATGAATGGTCTTGAATGTAAGCTGGAAGGCTTTGACCGCGACTGGTATACGGTAGGACGGAATTCTATCATCAACTATTCAAACCTTCCATACGGAAGCTATACATTGCGTATAAAAGGTTCCAATAGCGATGGCAAGTGGAACGTGGCGGAACGTGTGCTCGACATCCATATCCGTCCTCCTTTCTATCTTTCCACTTGGGCGTATGTCGGTTATGCGGTATTGGTGCTGTGTTCGCTGGTTGGCATAGTTATCTATTTCAGAAAACGGACCCGGCAGAAGCACCAGCAGGCTATGGACAAGTTTGAGCGGGAAAAGGAGCGGGAGTTGTATACTGCAAAGATAGACTTCTTTACGAATGTAGCACACGAGATACGTACTCCGCTTACACTGATAAAGAGCCCGCTTGAGAATGTACTGGCTTCCCAGTCTGTTTCGGATGACATCAGGGATGATTTGGAGACCATGGAGTTGAACACCAACCGGCTGCTCGATCTGGTGAATCAGTTGCTGGACTTCCGGAAGACAGAGACACAAGGTTTCCAATTGAATTTTGTGGAATGTGACGTGTCTGAGCTCTTGCAGAAGACGTATAAGCGCTTCAATCCCCTGGCACGTGAAAGGGGGCTGGCATTGAGTATAGAGACTCCCGAAAGCTTGTATGCTTCGGTTGACAGGGAAGGGCTTACCAAGATTATCAGCAATTTGCTGACCAATGCGATAAAGTATTCGGAGACCTATATACGCATCAGGTTATATTCGGAAGGTGAAAGACTGCTGCTTTCCGTATGCAATGACGGCCTTGTCATTCCGGCAGAGATGCGCGAGGAGATTTTCAAGCCGTTCATCCAGTATAAAACCGGTACGTTGCGCTCTGTGCCCGGCACCGGTATCGGGCTTGCGCTTGCCCGTTCATTGGCCGAGTTCCATGAGGGTACGTTGTGCATGGAAGATTCGATGGAGAACAACTGTTTCTTGCTGTCACTTCCACTAAGGCACGAGCAGACGGTGGTCGTAGAGCATAAAGAACCGGTAACGTGCGGGGAACCCTCCGAGGAAAGTGGTGCAGGTACTGCCTTGGAACAGCACCGGTATACCCTTTTGGTGGTGGAAGACAGCCCGGAGATGCAGGCATTTGTTGTAAAACAGTTCTCTTCGGAATATCGTGTGCTGACTGCCATGAACGGAGTGGAAGCTTTGAAAGTGTTGAAAGAGCATACCGTAAATCTTGTCATTTCAGACATAATGATGCCCGAGATGGACGGACTGGAGTTGTGCGAGCATCTGAAGTCCGAGCTTGATTGTAGCCATATACCGATTGTCCTGCTTACGGCGAAGACGACCCTTCAAGCCAAGATAGAGGGAATGAAGCTGGGGGCTGACGTATATATAGAGAAACCTTTCTCCGTGGAATACCTGAAAGTTTGTGTGGCCAATCTGCTGAATAACCGTGAGAAGCTACGGGCTTCTTTTGTCAATTCTCCTTTTGTGCAGACGGGCAGTATGGCAATGACAAAGGCAGATGAGTCTTTCCTTAAAACATTGAAGGAAGTGGTGGTTGCCAATATGCAGAATCCGGATTTCTGTCTGGATGATATGGCAAGCCTGCTGAACATGAGCCGTTCGAGCCTGAATCGGAAGATAAAGGGCATATTGGATATGACTCCCAATGACTACATCCGCTTGGAACGACTGAAGAAAGCGGCGCAGCTTTTGAAGGAGGGGGAGTGTAAAATCAATGAGGTTTGCTATATGACCGGCTTCAATACTCCTTCCTATTTTACCAAGTGCTTTCAGAAGCAATTCGGCATTCTGCCCAAAGACTTCGTGAAATGATAGCATGGAATGCTTGCTAAATATAACAATCCAATCAAATGCCCCTGAGAGACATCTCAGGGGCATTTGATTGGATTTATAATTGCATAGATTGAAGCAATATTTGCATTAATTTTAGCTTTATGCGGATATATTTGCATCCGAAAATCAACAGTATCATAATACTATGACCCCTATGCCTATGACGTAACAAATCCTAATCAATGTTCTATGATTGGCAGAAGTGACTAATCACTTTCTGCGGTGTATTTAAAAGGCGGACGTTAGTTTTCGCATAGTTTTAAAATCTAATTCTATAAAAAATGATCAAGAAAATCTTATTCTTATTCTTTGTTGTGTTTGCAGCTACCGCTTATTCACAAGATGTGACCATAACGGGAACGGTGACGGATGCAAATAGTGAGCCTTTGGTGGGCGTGAATGTATTGGTGAAGGGTACTACCACGGGTGCCATTACCGATATTGATGGTAATTTCTCAGTGAGTGGAAAGAAAGGAAGTACACTCGTTTTCTCTTATATCGGTATGCTTACGCAGGAAGTTGTCTATAAGGGAACTGCCTTGCGCGTGGTGATGAAAGATGATTCGAAAGCACTGGAAGAAGTGGTTGTCATCGGTTATCAGACTGTGAAGAAATCCGACTTGACTGGAGCGGTTGCCGTTGTTGATACCAAGGAAATGAAGAAAAGCGCTGCAGGGACACTGGCGAGCCAGATGCAGGGCTTGGCAACCGGTGTCAATGTTCGCAGCAGTGGGCGTGCAGGCGAGGATGCCGATATTCAGATTCGTGGTGTAGGCTCGTTGAGCAACAACTCTCCGTTGTGGGTCATCGATGGAATGATTACCAATCCGGGCGTTGACTTCAATCCGGCCGATGCGGAATCTATTCAAATTTTGAAGGATGCTTCTGCTGCTGCCATTTACGGTTCGCGTGCTGCCAATGGTGTGATTATCGTTACTACCAAGAAAGGTACGAAAGGTCCCATGAAAGTGAATGTAAGCGTAAAGGAAACATTGGAGTGGAGCCCGAAATTTGATTTGATGAATGCGGCAGAATATATCAAGTATAATGATATTGCCTATAATGAAGCTATCAAAGATGGCATTGCTACTGTAAACAGCACTCAGAAACACTCACAGTATGACACCAACTGGCAGGATGAAGTGTTGAAGACCGCATTGGTGCAGGACTACAACGTATCACTCTCCGGTGGCGGCGACTCCGGTAGTTATTTTGTATCAGCCGGTTACTATAACAATGACGGTGTTTCTTATGGAAATACTTTCGACCGTTATAGCTTTCGTGTCAATACACAAGGTAAAAAGGGCTGGTTCTCTTTTGGTGAAAACTTGGCTTATTCACTCACAAACACAGACCCGAACCAGACAAATACCTACAATGACTTTTTGCGTATGATGCCTACCATTCCTATCTATGATGAGAATAATCCAGGTGGATATGGCTATGGTGATGCTGCCAAATACAATACTTTTGGTGTGAACCCGATTGCTCGTGAAGATTTGGAATATCGTCATTTCCGTCAGAATCGTTTGAATGGTTCTTTATGGCTGGAATTCAAGCCTTTCGAATTCCTTTCCTATAAATTCAATGGTGGTATTGACCTTTACTTTTATGAGAATTCATGGTTCCGTGGAGAAGGTAACTGGACTCAGAACCAGGAACACCGTGACCCGGAAAGCCAGAAGGCACGTGACAATACTTACAATATGCTGGTTGAACATACTTTGAACTTTAATAAGGATTTTGGCAAGCATCATGTGGATGCTGTAGTCGGTACTACTTACCAGCACCATGAGTGGGAAGGTTTGTGGGCTTCCCGTCTGAACTTCCCGATGTTGGGTAACGGTGATTACCTGACCGTATTGAATGCCGGACAGAGCAACCAGCAGAATACAAACAGCATCAGTGAAAATGCGATGATTTCTTATTTGGGACGTGCGAACTACATTTATGATGATAAATACTATTTGACCGCCACCTTCCGTCGTGACGGAACTTCCCGTCTGGCTAAGGAGAATCGTTGGGGTAATTTCCCATCATTCTCCGGTGCCTGGAGAATTTCAAAAGAGGAATTCTTTGATGTACCTTGGATTAATGATTTGAAGATTAGAGGTAACTGGGGCCGTCTTGGTAACTCTTCCATTGGCGATTGGGATTATATTGGAACTATCAATCAGAGTATTGTAACTGTATTCGGAGGTGCTATTGTTCCGGGTTCTACTCAGGTGAAACTTGCGAATGCAGGTCTTGTTTGGGAAACGAAAGAAACGGTGAATGTAGGCTTTGATGCCAGTTTCCTTAACCAGCGCTTGACTGTCAGCGCAGAGTATTACAACTCAAAGACCAGTGATGTATTGGCAGAGACTCCGATTGCCATTTCTACCGGTAACCAAGGAGGTTCTCCATGGAAAAATGCTGCCAGCTTGCGCAACAAGGGCTTCGAGTTTACACTTGGTTGGAAAGATCAGATTTCGGACTTTAGGTATAGCGCTTTGCTGAATGTGACTACTATGGATAACGAAGTATTGAGCTTGGGTCGTGATGGTACTAATAGAGATTATATTGATTCTGGTCAGGCAAGAACTAAACCGGGCAGATCTTTGGCTGAATTTTATTTGAGAAAAACAGACGGTATCTTCAAGACACAAGAGCAGATTGATAATTATGTGACATCTACGGGTACCCCCATTATGATTGAGGGAAAGCGTCCTCAATTGGGAGATGTGAAATACCTTGACTTGAATGATGATGGAGAGATTACTGATGCCGACCGTGATTATTGCGGTAGTCCCTGGGCCAAGATGCAAATGTCATTGGTATTCAATGCAGAGTGGAAGAACTTCGATTTCAGTATGATGTGGAATGGTCAGTTCGGCAATAAGATATACAACGTATCCCGCTGGCAAGGACGTCTGTTTGCAGACAACTCTAACTATATTCGCTTTGAAAAGGGTGAAGAACCTTACCAGGTAAATCCTAACTCCAATACCCCGCGTATCATTTACGGTGATTTCCGTAACTCCCGTGATGCCGACCGTTTCTTGGAGAATGGCTCTTATTTCCGCATGAAGAACATTTCTATCGGTTATAACTTCAAGCAGAAGTGGCTGACCAACCTGGGTGTTGAGAAACTCCGTCTGTTTGCTACCGGTAGCAATTTGATTACTATCACCGGATATTCCGGCTTGGATCCTGACTTCAAGGGCGCGAATTCCGTTTGGAACAGTGGTACGGACAGTTTTGCATATCCTAATACCCGTTCGGTAATGTTTGGATTGGATTTGACCTTTTAACTTATAAATCAGCTTATAAATTATGAAAAAGATATATTATGGATTAATGCTTGCAGGTGCCTTGACCTTGTGCACCGGATGCAGTTCGAGTTTATTGGATATTGATAATCCCAATGAAGCAACTAATGATACTTATTGGAATAAGCCGGAAGATGCGACAGCCGGTGTCAATGCTTGTTATAGCTTCTTCTATAAGGAAGGCACTTGGATGCGTTGGCTTTCTTTCCGCTATGATTTGACTTCGGACGAAGGATGGAGTTCTTCTCCTTGGATTGAATTGGGCGACTGGACACGTTTTCTCTATAATAACTATAATTTTTATGAAGGCAACAACATACATTGGGAACATTTCTATGTAGGTATTTTCCGTTGTAATCAGGTGTTGGCTCATGTTCCTTCTATCGAAATGGATGAGACGACGAAAAACCAGGTACTGGCACAAGCTTCTTTCTTGCGTGCATTGTGGTATTTTCAGGTAAATCTGTTGTGGGACAAAGGAACTATGCCGTTGGAGCCTAAAGATGATTCTTATATACCGGAAGATGCTTCCGAGCAGGAAATATGGGACCAGGTAGAGAAAGATTTGACTTTTGCCATGCAGTATCTGCCGGAATCTTGGGATGCTGCCAATCTGGGACGTGCTACCAAAGGTGCTGCCAAGGCATTGTTGGGCAAGGCCTATATGCAACAGCATAAGTATGACAAGGCAAAGGAACAATTGCAATGGTTGATTGATAAAGAGGGCTCTTTATACGGTCTTATCGCCAATCGTGAAGATAATTTCACTGACTTGAACGAGAACAACAAGGAAGGTATCTTTGAGATTCAGTTCGATGACCAGAACAAGGGTGGTACGGGTAATGATGCCAGTATGGCATTCGGTTTCCAGCGTACTCAGTTCTATGCTCCAAGTGGTATAGGTTGGGGAGATGGTAAGGCACGCCGCTGGTTGGTAGACGAGTTCTTGAAAGAGAAACGTGTGGATGGAAAGAATGACTTGCGCTTGTACGGCAGCATCCTTTATCGTGGATTTTCGCAAGACTTCCCCGACCAGCCGAAAAGTTACTATAGATTTGAAAATGCCGATTGGAATGACGGTTGGGGAACTGATCCGGAAGACTGCTATATCCGTAAATACAATACTTCGTACTATCGTAGTGCAGAAGATTATTTTGCCCGTAACAACTATCGTATCATGCGTTACGCAGATATCCTGATGAACTACGCAGAATGTCTTGTTGAAACGGGAACTAATCCTGCCGATGCTGCTGTTTATGTGGACAAGGTGAGAGAACGTGCCGGTCTGGCCAAGTTGAAAGACAGTCAGTGGAAAGATTGCTTGAGCTCTAAAGATGCCTTTATCAAGCGTCTGCAGATGGAACGTACTTTGGAACTCTGTTTCGAAGGTTGGCGTTGGGCCGACTTGAAGCGCTGGGGATTGCTTGATTCCCAGGCTGGAATTGATGAACTGAAAGCTCGTGACAAAGACTTTGATAACTTTATTGTCGGCAAGCACAGACGTCTGCCTATTCCAAGAGATGAGGTGGAAAACAGCACAGTAGGTGGTGTTGCACATCTTACTCAGAATCCGAACTATTAATAACTAAAGAAGGCTATGCCTGGAAGCCTGTTCTCGTTCAGGATGCTTCCGGCATAGCCTTTTCTTTCTTAAATCTTATACCATATGCTTGTCTGTAAAAAACTACTATTACCATTCGCTTTTGCCTGCTGCGGCAGCTTGTTTGCGCAGAACATCCAGAATCCGGTACTTCCGGGAGTGGCGGATGCCGGCGTAATGAAATATAACGGCAAATATTATATTGGCGGGGTCTGTACAAACGGGGATTTCTATGTATCCGATGACCTGGTTCATTGGGGGAAACCTATCCATGTCGTATCCATGGACAATGACTGGACCAGAGGCAGCGGAGCCGGAGATGACCAGATTCATGCCAATGACATGTTCTATCTGAACGGTGATTTTCATTTGTACTGGTCAGTCAATTATTGGGGGCAGGACAAGCATGCCGTTCACATTGTACATGCGCAGAGCAAAGATGTCTTGGGCGCTTATACAGAACCGAACAAGAAGACATGGATGGATAACCGTATCGACCCCAAAATATTCAGAGATGATGATGGACAACTATACATGTATATGGTACGTTTTACTGATGGAAATACCATATGGGGACGTAAAATGAAGAACCCGGCAGAATTTGCCGGCGAACCGGTGTGCCAGTTCGCCTCATTGCCGGATACATGGGAAACGATGGATAACAGAGTAGCGGAGGGACCGTGGGTCATGAAGTATAGAGACCGCTACTATATGATGTACAATGCCAACCACACCTCTACGGAGTGGGGCAATTATCAGTTGGGAGTTGCCGAGGCAGACTCTCCTTTAGGTTTTCAAAATGGTAATAAATATAGCTATCCGGTTGTAGGCTGCAATCAGACGCAACTGGAGGAGAAGCAAGTGGATTTATTGCGGTATGGCCGCACGTATGAGCCGTTGTTTGCTTATACGGAGAGCAAGCCGGAGGGCGACTGGACAAAAGTGACCTACGATGACTCCGGCTGGGCAAGGGGGGAGACCGGCTTTTCGTCGCGTGAAGTGAAAGGTTCCACAACCCGGCATCTGGGCACCTTGTGGGATACGCCCTCCCTATGGTTGCGAAAGACTTTCTCTGCCGGCAGCGAAACCGGCAATCTGGCACTGCGTGTCGCTCACGACGGAGATACCCGGATTTATCTGAACGGAACACTTGTCTACGAGAAGCAGGGGCGTGATTATTGTATCGTGAACCTGGACAAGAAGCTGCGTGCTGCTTTGAAGGAAGGCACGAATCTGCTTGCCGTAGAAACAAACAAGGGACGTTCGCAATTCTTCGACGTTTCTCTGTTCGATATGAAAGACGGCATTGCCGACGATATTCTGATGACTCCCGGCCAGCCCAATATCCTGAGAGGCCCCAACGGATTTGAATGGTGGCTGATTTATATGGCAAACAAGAACGATGAGCACCGCGGGCAATATATCAACCGTGTCCAGTTCTTCGACAAGACGTTGTTTGTGGATGGTATCACCGGCCCCCGCACGGCAGGTTATCATCCCGAACCTTCGATGCCTACCTTTGCAGGCAAAGGCGAGGCAGCTTCGTTCGGTGTGTTGCAACAAGTACAGCCGTCCGTGGATTACTTGTTCGAGACGGGAGTCAAGACCGAGGGTGGAGCCGGCGTCATTGCCTGGTGGAAGGATGCAGATAACTGTGCCTATGTAGGTTTGGATGCCGGGAACCGGAGTTGGTACCTGCGTACACTTGTCGGCGGTAAAGAAAATAAGGAATCCTATGCCCTGCCTGAAGATTTCCGTTGGGGTGTGTACCATCATCTGCGCATTGAGCGTAATGGCGGCTGTCTGAAGATTTGGCTGGATGAGATTCCCACACCGGGGAGACATGTCTTTGCAGAGGCTCTTCCGGCGGAAGAAGCGGGTGTTCCCGGAGTATTTGACGAGACAAAGTCTGCCTTGTTCGAAGGGGCTACCTATACCATCGGCTTCGATGATGTGCATTTCCAGCTTTCGGGGAATGAGGAGTTGGTGAAGGGCGATTTCTTGAACGATTATGAATTCAGCTTCCAGTTGTCCGGCTTGTCCGGACAAGACAAGGCAGGAAGCTATCCGGTTTATGTGGATAAGGATAACTATGTGAAGGCTCAGTTCGATGGCATCACCCGTATGCTTGAGGTGACAGCCGTGAAGAAAGGGAAAACTGCCTGGAAGAAGGAATTCCCGTTGGGATGCCTGCAAACGCTCTATCCGGATGTGAAGTATACCGACTTCATTGAGAAAGGTTATCGTTTTGCCGCACCTGCATGGTTGGATACACTTTACCTGAATCGTCACGAAGCAGGCAATAAATCCGAATTTGCGGATGACATGTTCGGCAAGTTCGACATAGAATACCTGAATGGCGGCGAATGGCATCCGATAGAAAACAAAGATAGGGGGATAGCAGAACATCCTGCATATAATTATTGTACCTTTACTCCGGTAAAGGCAGAAGGCATCCGCTTCATCAACAAGGAGGCGGAGGATTTGGAACGCCATATCTATAAGATAGGTGTACATGAATTGTGGAAGGAATCCTATAATTTCCGTGCCGTGCGTCGTGCAGACAAGCTGTATCTGTTTGTCGACGGCAGGGAGCTGGGAGCTTTGGATATACGCTACCCTGCATCCCGCATCGGATTCTGTTCGGAGGGCGGCTCTCCGGTTTATAGTGGTACGTTGTATTATCATGTAGGGCAGAGGCGCGATTAGACGCAATCGTGGGATGTGCCGTTCCGTATATATGTAATGAAAAATGTATATAGAAACCGGCGTTTGTATTTCCTTGTGAATCAGTGCGATGGACTGGGGGTGATTCAGTATACGACTGAATGTATTTCAGTATACGATTGAATAGGGTTCAGTATACGACTGAATAGGGTTCAATATACGGGTGTAACGGAACATCTTCTTGAAAGTAAATATTTATCATCATAACAATTGTTTAAGAAAGAATCATGAAAAAGAATTTTATATGTATGTATCTGTTTCTGTTGGCCACGCTGGCTTCCTGCCAGTCCTGCTCTTCAGACTATAAGGATGTGGACGATATTGTTGTCGAGGGAGTTGAAAAGGAGAAGACGGTTGTAGAATCGGACTATCTGCCCATTGCCGACCCCTACGTGATGCTTTACGAAGGCAAGTATTATGCCTACGGCACCGGAGGTACGGTAGAAGGGGAAGGCTTTGCCTGCTTCTCTTCCGATGACTTGAAAAACTGGACGCGTGAAGGCCAGGCGTTGTCGGCTGCCGACTCCTACGGCACGTGGGGATTCTGGGCACCGGAAGTCTACTACATCAAATCGAAGAAGAAGTTTTATCTGTTTTATTCCACCGAAGAGCATATCTGCGTGGCAACGGCAGATGCTCCCCAAGGCCCGTTCCGTCAGGAGGTGAAGCAGCCTATATGGGATGAGAAGAGCATCGATACCTCTCTCCTCATCGACCATGACGGCACGCCTTACCTCTATTTCGTGCGTTTTACGGATGGCAACGTCATTTGGGTGGCAGAGATGAACGATGATCTGACCGGCATCAAGCAGGAAACGCTGACGGAGTGCATTAAGGTGGGAGAGCCTTGGGAGCTTTCGCAAGACAAGCCCGCCAAGGTTGCCGAAGGCCCTTCCGTCTTGAAGAAAGAGGATGTATATTATCTGGTTTATTCGGCCAATCACTTTGAAAGCAAGAACTACGGAGTGGGCTACGCCACTTCGGACAGCCCGACGGGACCGTGGAAGAAATACGAGGGAAACCCGATTCTGCAACGTGCCGACGGCTTGATGGGCACCGGACACGGAGCGCCCTTCCGCTGCAAGGACGGCAGCTGGAAATACATTTTCCATGCACACTGGGATTCCACGAAAGTACAGCCGCGCACTTCGTATATCAAGGATTTTGCCATTTCCGACCGGGAAACGGTTTCTATCGGTGGCCCTCTTGTCCGTCCGCAGGTATTGGGCAGAGCATCACCCGAAAAGTAGAATGTAAATAATATATAGTATGAAACAATTTCTTGTGTTATCAGTGTTATGCTGTTTGGCAGCATGTTCTTTATCATCGGCTGCAAAGGAAGACAAACGGAATGACCGGCCGAAGAATGTCTACCGCAATCCGGTGATAAACTACAGTTTGCCAGACCCTTCTGTGATAAAGGGCGGTGACGGTTATTACTATTTGTATGCCACCGAGGACATACGCAATCTGCCGGTTCACCGTTCCGGGAATCTGGTGGATTGGGAATATGTAGGTACTGCCTTTACCGACCGTACCCGGCCTGACTTTGAGCCGAACGGAGGTTTGTGGGCACCGGACATCAACAAGATAGGTGATAAATACGTGCTCTACTATTCCATGTCCGTCTGGGGAGGCGAGTGGACTTGCGGCATCGGTTGTGCCACTGCTGATAAACCGGAGGGACCTTTCAAGGACCACGGAAAGATGTTCCGCAGCAATGAAATTAATGTGCAGAACTCCATCGACCCTTTCTATATAGAGGATGGAGGGAAGAAATATCTTTTCTGGGGCAGTTTTCGAGGAATCTATGCGATTGAACTGTCTGATGACGGACTCTCTCTGAAGGACGGCGCCACACCGCAGCAAGTGGCAGGAACCGCTTACGAAGGTACCTATATTCACAAGAAGGACGGGCATTACTACTTCTTCGCTTCCATAGGAAGTTGTTGTGAGGGATTGAAGAGTACTTACACTACTGTTGTAGGCCGTTCAGATAATCTTTTCGGCCCCTATGTCGACAAGAATGGCGGTAGCATGATGGATAACAAGCACGAAGTGCTGATTCAGAAAAGCAATTCCTTTGTGGGAACCGGCCATAACTCCGAGATTGTGACGGACAATGCCGGTAATGACTGGTTCTTCTATCACGCGGTGAGTACTAAGAACCCCGAAGGCCGCGTATTGATGCTGGATAGGATTAGCTGGGAAGACGGATGGCCGACGGTAGAAGACTCCGTTGCATCTACGGAAGCGGAGAAACCGAAATTCTGATTATCATGAAAGTAGCCCGTCGGAATGGAATGAATGATATTTTTTCTAACAACAATAAAACAGATGTAACCATGAGACTAAAAAGATTGTTTTTGGGAGTAATGCTCGTTGCGGGCATTACGGGTGCGGGAGCGGTGAATGTTGCTTCGGAAGACATCTCCGCCTCTATTTCCTTGAAAGTGCCGGGGAATGATGCCAGGCAATATCAGCTGGCTTTGCAGAAGATGCAGGAGGGTGTGTACGGTTGCCGGGCTTCGGAGAAGCTGCCGCTGGAAATCGTCCGCCGGGTGGTGGAGAAGGATGACAGACAGCGCATTACTGTCACACTGAAAGCGCTGGAAGATGTGTATTTCAACTACGGGGAACAGATCAAGACCGGTTACAAGCATTCAGACTGCCAGTTCTACATGCCGGGCTTCTGGTATCGACGCAACCTGCGTTCGCCGAAGGAAGCTCCTTCTTTCCACACATCGGACAGTTGGCTGGTGCGTGAGGACCGTTTGAGCACTCCGCTGACGGCAGCTTTCAATCCGGCAAGCGGTACGTCCATGTCGGTTATCCGTATTGACAAGTTCGACAAGGAAGCTTTGACCACGCATAAGGAGGGAGAGGTAATCTTGTCCGGCGAGACTTCCATCGGGTATACCGGCTTCCTGAATGTGGACGGTGTGACTGTCTTGGCATACGGTTTCCCCTATAAGGAAGCACCGAAGACATACATCCGCAAACTGACGCTGGCTCCTGCCGTTGAGGCTTTCCAACTGCTTCGCAAAGGCGACAGCATCTCCATGACCTGGGAGTTGTCCGAAAGGAATGCTGCCGATTTCTCGGAATGCGTACAGCGCACTTGGGAATATAGCTACGACACGAACCTCCCGAAACCGGTTGACACACCTTACACGGTAGACCGCATGAAGGAGGTGATGAGCAACTTCTTTGTGGAAAGCTATGTCAGCAATACTCCCACTCATTATTACTCCGGTGTAGAGTTGGAGACTGCCACTTGTGCCAATACGGACGTTGCCGAAGTGGGCTTTGTGGGACGTACGTTGCTGAACGCTTTCAATGCTTTGGAGTATGGCAAACAGCAGAATCGCCAAGACCTGGTGGACAATGCCAACCATATCTTTGACACTTATCTCCGGAACGGTTTCTCGCCTGCGGGTTTCTTCAACGAAGTGGTACACTACAACCGCGGCTTCAAGGAAACCAGACATAGCATCCGCCGTCAGTCCGAAGGCGTATATGCCATTCTGAACTATCTGAACTACGAGAAACAGCAGAAGCGTAAACATCCCGAATGGGAGAAACGCATCAAGAGCATGCTGGACAACTTCCTCAAGTTGCAGAACGAGGACGGCAGCTTCCCGCGTAAGTTCAAGGATGATTTCTCTATCGTGGATGCCAGCGGCGGCAGCACGCCTTCGGCAACCTTGCCTTTGGTGATGGCATCCAAGTATTTCAAGGACAAGCGCTATCTGGCAAGCGCCAAGCGTACGGTAGACTACCTGGAGAAGGAACTTATCTCCAAGGCCGATTATTTCTCGTCTACGCTGGATGCCAACTGCGAGGACAAGGAAGCCTCCTTGTATGCTGCTACGGCTGCTTATTATCTGGCTTTGGTTACCAAAGGAGAAGAGCGTGCACATTATGCCGGTCTGGCGAAGAAAGCAGCTTATTTTGCCTTGTCGTGGTATTATACCTGGGATGTTCCTTTTGCCGAAGGTCAGATGCTGGGAGATATCGGCTTGAAAACCCGTGGTTGGGGTAATGTGTCGGTAGAGAATAACCATATCGATGTGTTTATCTTCGAATTTGCCGATGTGCTGCATTGGCTTTCCTGGGAGTACAAAGAACCGCGCTTCTCTGACTTTGCCGAGGTAATTTTCACATCCATGCGTCAGTTGTTGCCCTATGAAGGGCATATGTGCGGCATTGCCAAAGCGGGTTATTATCCCGAAGTGGTGCAGCATACCAATTGGGATTACGGACGCAACGGAAAGGGATATTACAACAATATCTTCGCTCCGGGCTGGACGGTTGCTTCTTTGTGGGAGTTGTTCACTCCGGGACGTGCGGAGCAGTTCTTATTGAAAAAATGATAGTCTAAACAGTAACCAATATTGTATTTATGAATAAGATGATGACTTTGTTGGCAAGCGTGATGCTGTTGACATCGGCTTGCACAAGCAGGCAGGCGAGCGAGAAGACTGCCTCGGGACTGGAACCTGCCAACTTCCGTACGGAAGTGGATGGCAAGCAGACAGACTTGTTTGTTTTGAAGAATAAGAATGGTATGGAAGTTTGCATTACGAACTTCGGCGGACGTATTGTATCGGTGATGGTGCCGGACAAGGATGGCGTTATGCGTGATGTGGTGCTGGGCTTCGATTCCATTCAGGACTACATCAAGTTCCCTTCGGATTTCGGCGCTACCATCGGACGTTATGCCAACCGTATCAATCAGGGTAAGATTACGGTGGATGGGGTAGAGTATCAGCTGCCGCGCAACAATTACGGTCATTGCCTGCATGGAGGTCCCAAGGGATACCAATATCAAGTGTTCGATGCCCGCCAGTTGAGCAATCAGGTTCTGGAGCTGACTTATCTGTCGAAAGACGGAGAGGAGGGCTTCCCGGGTAACCTGACCTGCAAGGTCACTTTCTCGCTGACAGATGACGATGCCATCGACATTCGTTACAGTGCCGAAACAGACCGTACCACCGTCATCAACATGACGAACCATTCTTACTTTAACCTGGACGGTGACCCCTCCAAGTCCAATTCGGATTATCTGCTCACTATCGATGCAGATGCTTATACCCCCGTGGACAGTACCTTCATGACTACCGGTGAGATTGTTTCCGTAGAAGGTACGGATATGGATTTCCGCACTCCTACTGCTGTTGGCGCCCGTATCGACAATGACTTTGAACAGTTGAAGAACGGCAAGGGCTATGACCACAACTGGGTACTCAATACGAAGGGTGACGTCACCCGCCCGTGTGCCACCCTCGAGTCTCCCTCAACGGGTATTGTGCTTGATGTCTATACCAACGAACCGGGCATTCAGATTTATGCCGGTAACTTCCTGGATGGCACACTGACCGGAAAGAAAGGTATTGTGTACGGTCATCGTGCGTCCGTCTGTTTGGAGACGCAGAAATATCCCGATACGCCCAACAAGCCGGAATGGCCTTCGGCGTTGCTGAAGCCGGGAGAGAAGTATGACAGCCATTGCATCTATCGCTTTTCGGTGAAGAAATAAATATAAGGCAGGCGTAGCCTGCCTTATGGGATGGATATAAATATGACAAGAAGCCTGAAGTATTGAGGCGTACGTTTGTTTGTCCCTATATCTTTGGTGACGGAGAGGAACATTCCATTATTTCCCATTGGAAGTATAATGATGGTTATGGCAGTGTTGAACTTATTAGAGTAACTATAGATGGTGTGGATGCCCGCATCGAATCAGGAGCAGACAAATATCACCCGTTAGTTGTCGTTGTGTTGGCAAAGTAACCTGTTTTTCTTAAATACTCTGTCTTGGTAAAATCAGCACTTTATCAAGACAGAGTTTTTATTTTTTGGAATTACCGCATCGCCAGCGCCTTATTCTCCGCCTCTTCCATAATCTCCCGTTCTCCCGGCCCTTTGTCATTGATTCCGCAAAGGTGGAGGATGCCGTGGATGATGACCCGGTACAGTTCACGTTCGTAGTTGTTATCGGCGAACTGTTCCGCATTGGTGCGTACGGTATCGAGGCTGATGAAGAGGTCACCGCTAAGGCGGTTGCCTTCACAGTAGTCGAAAGTGATGATATCTGTGTAATAATCGTGTTGCAGATATTGGCGGTTCACTTCGAGTATCTTCTCGTCCGAGCAGAAGATGTAGGCGATTTCACCGACTCTTTTTCCGTAAGTGGCGGCTACGGATTTTATCCATTCCGTGGTTTCACGCTTCTTGATGGAGGGCATTTCAACGCCGTCTGTCTGATAACTAATCATTTTATTTACAATTTTACGATTTACGATTGAAATTACATTCCTGTGATTAAGACAGTTTCTTTAGAAGAAGAACATATAACTGATAATAATCGCTGCAATGATGCCGGAGAAATCGGCAATCAGCCCACACGTCACGGCATTCCTCGTTTTGGTGATACCTACGCTGCCGAAATACACAGCAAGGATATAGAACGTAGTATCCGAAGCACCGCGTGCCACGCAACTCATGCGTCCTACAAATGAATCGGCACCATATTGCTTCATGGTGTCAATCATCAGTCCGTTGGCACCGCTGCCGCTCAACGACTTCATCAAGGCAGTGGGCAGGGCGCCTACAAAACCGGTATCTACGCCGAACAGTCCTACTACGTAACCGATGCCGTTCACCAGTATATCCATGGCGCCTGAAGTGCGGAAAACGGCGATTCCAACGAGGAAGGCAACCAGATAGGGGATGATGCGTACGGCAGTGGTGAAGCCTTCTTTGGCCCCTTCGATGAAGGCATCGTATACATTTATCTTTTTCCATAGCCCCCAGAGGATGAACAGCAGGATGATGGAGAACAGCAGTATGTTGGCAATCAAAGTGGAATATACGCCCATTTCATCGCGGCTAATCTGTGTGAACAGGTAGACAAGCGCGGCAAAGAAAAGGCTGATGCAGCCAATCAGGATAAGTATGGGCTTGTTCAGCAGGTTGATGCGCTGTGCAATGCTGACGGCGATGACACCGACAACGGTCGAGATGGCGGTCGTTATCAGTGTGGGGATAAAGATGTCCGTGGGCTGGGAGGCACCCATCTGCGAGCGGTACATCATGATGCTGACGGGGATAAGTATCAGTCCCGAAGTGTTGAGTACAAGGAACATGACCATCGGATTGGTGGCGGTGTCCTTTTTCGGGTTCAGCTCCTGAAGTTCCTTCATGGCTTTCAGCCCCATCGGAGTAGCGGCATTGTCCAGCCCCAGCATGTTGGCAGAGAGATTCATGAATATGGAGCCCATGGCAGGATGTCCTTTCGGTATGTCGGGGAAGAGGCGGCAGAATACCGGGCTCAGCCAACGTGAGAGGGCGTTGATCATACCGCTGTTTTCGCCTATCTTCATCACGCCGAGCCAGAGGGCGAGTATTCCTGTCAGCCCCAGGGATATTTCAAAAGCTGTTTTGGAAGAGGAGAAGGTGGAGTTGACGAGTTCCGTGAATATCTCCACATCACCCATAAAAATGAGTTTGCAGAGGGCCACGATGAATGCGATGACGAAGAAAGCCACCCAGATGTAATTTAAAACCATTTTATTTTGAGTTTTTTAGTTTGCGAACTTTTGAGTTATGGACTGATGTGAAAACCGCAGGCTGCCAAAGGCAGCCTGTTGCGGTTAATACTTCTTTTCGTTGGCAAGGTTCCAGACATTGAGGAACGAGGCCTTGGTGATTTCCACAACCTTTTCCCAGTTCAGTCGGTCGGCATGGTCCGAGGGTTGGTGGTAGTCGGGGTGTCCGTCCGTGTGATACCAGATGATGGGAATGTCCAGCAAGGCAAAGGTGGCATTGTCGCTGCCACCCACTGGGCGGTCCCAGGCGCGGCTGTCGGGTTGCAGTTGCAGGTTGTAGCGTGCGATGTCCTGTTTCAGCCAGTCGCCGAAGGCGGGATGGGCGGCAGTGTAGAAGTAGACTACATGTTGCGGTTGTTCCGGCTTGCTGTTGCGTCCTATCATGTCGAAGTTGAGGTAACCTTTCACTTGGCTGATGAAAGGGCAGCTTTGCGCGAAGTATTTCGAGCCGAGCAGGCCTTTCTCTTCTCCGTCCCAGAAGGCGAAAATTACGTTTCTCAACGGTTTCTGACCGCTGGCCGCAAAGGCACGCGCTATCTGCAGGACGGCGGACACGCCCGAGGCATTGTCGTCCGCACCGTTGTATATCCGGTCGTTGACCAGTGTCTCGTCCGTGCCCAAGTGGTCGAAGTGAGCGCCTACAATGACATATTCGTCGACACGTTGGCCGGGAATGAATCCCAACACGTTGTCCATCTGTAAGGAGCGATGGGTGCCTTGCTTCAGGGCAGCGATGGAGTCGGGATGCACGTGCCATCGTCCCCGTTGCTGCCTCTCCTTGCTGCATGCTTCGAAGGGCTGGTAATACCCCTCCTTGTAGAGCGGTGCGATGCCGGCTTCTTTCAGGAGGGAGGCGATGTAGCGGGCTGCCACTCGTGCCCCGTGGGTACCGGCTTCGCGCCCTTGCAGCTCATCGTCGGCCAGAAAGCCGACAATGGCTTCGGCCGAAGCCCGGTTGATGCTTTGCAATCCTTTCTCGAGTGGTTGCTGCGCTTGTAGCGGCAGTGTGAAAAACAGGGAGCAGATGGCTCCTAAAACAGCTTTATACATGTTATATGTTTTTTAAAGGTCGTTTGGCATTCGGTTGCGGTGTCGGAGATTGCTCTTCTTGATACGAGGTCACTCTTGCTCTGTCAGCCTGAATGCTTTGAAATATACTTTCTGTTCGCTTCCGGAGGTGTTGATCAGCCTTATCTTCAGTACTTTTTGTCCTTTCACATCCGCTTTCTGCATGGTGTATCCTTTCCATACGCTCTGCAAGTTTGCGTTTCGCCACGTTTTGCCGTCAAGGCTTGTTTCCAGCCTGAAGTGCGTGTATCCTTCTTCCTTTGTCCCCAAGTCTATCCTTAGCGTGGCAAGCACGCGCGGACGGTCCATGGAGAGGGTCAGAGAGCCGCCTGCCTGCCAAAGGATGACTTCGTTGGAGGGTGCGATGCTGCCTTCTTTTCCCTTCTGCTGCGTGGGGAGCAGGGCGAGCTGTTGCACGTTGCTTTCCAGCGTGTAGGGCGAGTAGACGGCACGGGCGTTCAGTGCGGTATGGAACCGCTGGTTGTATTGCTTCGTGGAGGCCTCGAACAGGGCGTCGAAGGTGGGCATCAGTTGTCCGCTTCCGCTCTTCACTCCTTGCGGATAGCGGGCATCGTTGTCCGTCATCAGGGTTTGCAAGGCTTGTGCGTGGGCATGGCCGGGCAGGAAGGCTTTTTCCTGTTGTGGCAGGCGCATCATTTCCAGCACAGTCTTTCCGTATTCGCCCACCAGTTTGAATTGAGTGAGCCAAGGTCTGATTTCATCGATAAGAGGGCGGTTCTCGTTGCCGGAGGCAAGCAGCATATCGGCAGAGAGGATAATCTTGCGGCACTCTTCGTCTACTTGGTTGTAGGCGGTTTCGTCTATCTCGCCTTTCTCCAGATAGCTCTTCAGCAGTGCGGAAAGGGCAGGTTGCAGACGGATGGATTCCTCGCGTCGGAAGCCGTGTCCGTTCTTGCCCAAATCGGAGTTGTGGGCGGCAAATGTTTCCAGATATTCGGCATGGAGTGGCATCAGGTCTTTGATGGCGTGTCTCCAGGAGGTGTCGCTGTCAAATTTCTCCATGTTCCAGGTGTAATCGGCCACGCTGTAGAGGGAAATCTTGGAAGCTTCGGCATGTTCCATGGGGTTGGAGACAAAGGCGGACATGCCGTCTTCGATGTCGAGTCCGTTTCCGTAGACGGGCCCCATCAGCAGGTGGTCGCGTACATAGTCGGACACAGGGAAGTTCCACCAAATGTAGGCTTTGCGTTTTATCAGCGGATTGATGAAGTCCAGGGTAGGCCGGTCTATGGTGGCGATGACCCGGTTTCCGGTCCACATGATTTGGATGTCCTTGTTCAGCTTCTCGCCAAGAGTGGTGAGGTAGCCGCCTTCCACCTTGGTCCATGACTTGTTGTATTCCGTGGGGCACATCACCAGTGGGGCGACGTCTTTCTTGACCTGTACGAAATGGTTGTCGATGTAGTTCAGCAGTTCGGCTTGTTTGTCCGCTTTGGTTCCTTCGCCGGAGATGTCGTCGAAGAAAACGGCAAATCCGCGCACGCCCAGCTGGTACATGCTTTCAAATTTCTGCAACAGCAGCTCACGGTCTTCTTCGTTCCAGCGGATGTCCTGTCCCGGATGGATGGCCCAGTAGAAGATGACGTTGTTGTCGCGGGCTCTGTCCACGAGTTGTTTCAGCCGTTCGGCTTCTTGGGCAGGGTAGGGCTTGCGCCAGTGGGGTGTGCTGTGGTAGGGGTCGTCTTTAGGACCGTAGAGGTAGACATTCATCTTGTTCCGTCCGTAGAAGTCCAGTTGGCGTATGCGGTCTTCCTGGCTCCAGGGGGTTCCGTAGAATCCTTCTACCACACCCCGGTAGGGCACATCGGGATAGTCGGCCACTTCGGCAAGGGGCAGTTTGTCCAGAGTAAGCAGTTGGGCAAGTGTCTGCACGCCGTAGTAAGTTCCCCGTTCGTCGGCTCCGGCAATGATGATGCGGTCTTTTTCTATTTTCAGGAAGTAGCCTTCGGACTTTTGCGGAATCCGTTTCCGGTAGCTGCTTACCACCTTGTCGCCTTTTGTTCCGATGTAGATGCGGAATGCAGCATCGGGGGCTTCTTCCGGCATCAGCGAACGGAGCAGGGGCAGGGCGGTTCCGTTGTTCAAGGAGTTGCCTGCCATCAGCCGGTATTGCCGGGGGATGCTGATGGAGTCGTCCTGTTGTACGGTGTAGTTCTGGGGAGTGGGTTGCAAACGGAACTCTTGTGCATGGATGGTTGCAGTTGCCAGCAGGCTGATGATTCCGAGCAGCAATGGTTTTCTTTTCATAATGTTAAGTAGATTGAGAGGTGAATATTGCCGCAAAGATGGGAAAAATAATGGGAAATGCGGCATATGCTTTATTAACTTTTGAGCAAATATCGTATTTTTGCTTGCTGACGAGGGATTTCCTTTCGATGTTCCCTCTTCTTCCTGTTCCACGCCGCAAGGGGAACCGTGCCCCGGGTCGTAAAGCTGTGCGGCCGACATGCTGACGCCGTTCGGGCGGCTGATGGCTGATGCCCGAAGACAGAAAGTCCGGCAATGGCATCGCGTTTCTTGCCTGCGTGTTGGCAAGCTTTTGCCAGTTTGTTGGCAGGCCGTTGCCTTCGGACAGGCAAGGTGTTGCCTGTTTGTTGGCAATGTTTTGCCAATGGGTTGTCGTTGTCTTGGCAAAATAAGTCCAAGAGAACGAGTTTGTTACCATGCGTAGCCCTCTACGTAGGCATCAAAAGCCGATTCCATGTTTGCTTCAGGCTGTCCGATGATATTCAGCACGGTTCGTTGTTCGTCCGGCGACAGCAGGCGTTCTCCTTTGCGGATGCGGTAGTAGGTCCGTTGTCCGAAGCGGGCTATCAGGAGGCTGATGACGGTTCTTCGTTTGTTGTAGGGCAGGTTGTCCAGCAAGTTCATGAAGCCTTTGGCGTAGCGCACCTTTTCGCTGGTTCGGAAGAAAGGACAGTCTCCCTTCAGGGCGGCAAGCCGTTTGGGGCTGACGATGTTCCAGTAATCTTTATCAGCCGGCATGCTTTGCACGGACAGCTGGCGGAGGCAGTTGGCTGCCTTGGGGCATTCATGGTCGAGGCACAGGGCGTAGTCGAAGGGAATTTGGGAGAGGGCTGTTTCGGGGTTCATGGCATGTATGTTTTATAGGTTTTCATTTGGGCGTAAAGATAGGTTTTCTTTGGGGGAAGGGCAAATCTTTTTCTGTTTCCGTACTTTTTACGAAAAAAATCAGTTCTTTTGCAACAGGAACTACAAAATTGCCATGAAGCGGGTCGATTCGGTCATATCACTGATATATTCTATGTCCAAGGCAGAAAAGAAAGCTTTCTCCGTCCAGATGTTGAAGGATAAGGAGGAAAAAGACTATCTGGTGATATATGATATCATTACCAAAAGTAAGCAACCGGATAGTAAGAGTGTAAAGGGAGAATTTCATAAGCGCAGGCCTGGTGGTTCGTTCGAAGTCTCCATCCAATATCTGTATGAAAGGCTGACGGATAGTTTGCTCGCTTTGCGAAAGAAGAAAGACATCTATTACGACCTGCTGAACAATTTGTGCAAGGCCCGTATGCTTTACGAACGATCTTTGTTTGAAGAGTGTTTTGAGATACTTTCAGGCACGATAGAACAAGCGACATATTATGAAAACAATGAGGTGCTGACCATTGCCTTAAAGCTGGAGTTGGAATACTTGCTGAGGCTAAATTTCCCGAATCTGGCTGAATCGGAACTCTACCATAAACACTTTATGCAAAATGAAGCTTTAAAGAAAACCCGCAAGATTGTAGAACAGTCTTCTTTGCATAACTTGTTGAAGTACCGCCTTAGCCATATCGGTTCTATCCGAACCTCCCGACAGAGACAGGACATGAATGACCTTATGGTTAACGAACTTTCCATAGCCGCTTCTTCCGGAATAGAGGGAGATTTTGAATTGATGCGGAACCACAGACTTTTTCAGGCTAATTATTTGATGGGAGCTGGAGACTATAAAGCAGCCTTGAATTCTTATAAGGAGCTTAGCCGGCTGTTTGAGCAGAACCGGCAGTTCTGGTCTAATCCTCCTATCTACTATTTGTCGGCACTCGAGGGGATGCTTGGCAGTTTGAGGGTCTGTGGACAATATGACGAAATACCTTACTTTCTGGACAAGTTGAAAAAGCTTATCTCGGATGCTTCTTCGTTTGAATTTCAAGTGAATGCCGTTTGCCTTCTCTTTCAATATGAACTGTTTCCTTATTTGGATAATGGAGATTTTCCGGATTGCATAAAGCTGATGGCGTGTTACCGGAAGTCACTCTATGATAAGGAGGCATGGTTGAGTCCGGTGCGTAAAAGTGAATTGTTGCTCTATACCGCACTTATACATATAGGCAATCAGAACTACAAGGCGGCAAGGAAATACATCAGCAATGCGATTATCGATCACAATATCAAGTATCAGCCCTTGATGAGAACCATTCGTCTGGTGCGCCTCATTGTTTATTACGAGATGCATGAATACGAGTTTGTATGCCATGAATCACGTTCTGTCAGTCGGAGTCTTTCTTCTCCCAAAGAGCATACTTTCAAAACGGAACATATCATCCTGTGGTTTCTGAATCAGCAGAATCTCCCGATTTTGAGAAAAGACCGTGAGGCCTTTTGGAATAAACTCCTCCCTGAAATCCGGGCTTTGTATGATGATAAATACGAGAATCAGTTGTTGCGGCTCTTTGATTTCACAGCTTGGATAGAATCCAAGATATTGAAAGAAAATCTGTCGGATGTGCTTAAAAGGCATATAAAGGAGCTATATCAGAAATAACGCTGATGGCAGAGCAATGCCGTGGGAATCCTATGATTATTATATCTTTTCACCTCTTGTAATTATATAAACTACAGGAATAAACTTTCTTTAATTAGTTGTTCTGTAGGTGTTAAACCTTATCTTCTTTGTTTGTAATTATATAAATGGACGAATAATGAGGAAATTCCCTCCTTATTATTCGTTTTATTTGCATAGTCTTAATTTCTAATATTATGAGAGGAGAAGAAATTGTTTGTAAGTCAAAGATTGTAGTGATAGGAAGTTGCAATACTGATATGGTAGTGAAAGCCAGCAGGCTTCCGGTACCCGGCGAAACGATATTGGGAGGAACCTTTTATATGAATCCCGGTGGGAAAGGAGCCAATCAGGCTATTGCAGCTGCACGGTTAGGTGCCGAGGTTACGCTAATCTCTAAGATTGGTTATGATTTGTTCGGTTTGCAAGCTTTGGAAATATATCGTTCGGAGAAAATAAATACGGAATTCATATTTACCGATCAAAAGAGCCCTTCGGGGGTGGCTCTTATTTCTGTTGATTCTTTTGGAGAAAACAGCATCATTGTTGCCCCAGGTGCAAGCCGATCTCTTTCTGTTGAAGACATAGATAAGGCCCGGAGTAAATTGGAAGAAGCCGATATCATATTAATGCAGCTTGAAGTTCCGATTGAAACGGCGGAATATGCTGCGTCCATAGCCAAAAGTTACGGTAAGAAAGTGATATTGAATCCGGCACCGGCTTCTGTACTGAGCAATTCATTTCTGGGTAGTGTACATACCATATTGCCCAATCGTGTTGAGGCGGAAATGTTGTCGGGTATAAAAGTAGTGGATGCAGACAGTGCCCGGCGTGCTGCAATGGTTATAGGTGAGAAAGGAATAGAGAATGTAGTGATTACCTTGGGAAAGGATGGAGCCTATGTGAAGGAAAAGGAAGAATATACTATGATTCCTGCAAAGGAAGTAGAAACAATTGATACTACTGGTGCTGGAGATGTGTTTTGCGGAGCATTCAGTGTCTATTTGTCCGAGAACCATACGCTGACAGAATCGGTGGAATTTGCCAATGCTGCGGCAGCTCTTGCAGTGACACGTATGGGTGCACAGAGTGCCATTCCTTATAAACGGGAGATAGCTTTATGAGATAAACCAACCTGAGTTATATTTATAAATCTGATAAAAATGAAAATTGTAGTTGTTGGCAGTTCAAACATTGACATGGTTGCACAGGTAAAACATCTTCCTACACCCGGTGAGACGGTAGGAGATGCTTGTTTCATGCAGTTACTGGGAGGAAAAGGGGCTAATCAGGCGGTTGCGGCAGCACGGCTGGGAGCGTCTGTCACGTTTATCACCTCTTTAGGAAATGATATGTATGCGGATGTTCTGAAAAAGCAGTTCGAGAAAGAAGGCATTGTTACGGATTACGTTGTGGATGATGTACATCATCCTACAGGCACTGCCCTCATCCTTGTGGCCGATAGCGGTGAAAATTGTATTGCAGTGGCTCCTGGAGCCAATCATTCTCTGTTGCCTGATTCGGTCACGCGGTTTGAGGCGGTCATTGACGAGGCAGATATAGTTGTGATGCAGGCCGAGATTCCTTATGAAACGGTGAAGGCGGTAGCTTTATTGGCTAATGGAAAAGGGAAGAGGGTTTTGTTTAATCCAGCTCCCGCTTGTCCGATTGACAGGGAATTGATGAATGCCATTGATTTACTGGTGGTGAATGAAGTGGAAGCGTCCTTTATTTCGGGTCTCAGTTATACGGGAGATAATCTGGACGAGATGGCCACTGCCTTGATGGCATCCGGAGCACGTCATGTCATTATCACACTGGGCAGTCGTGGAGTATACATGAAGAATAAAAAAGAAACTGTCCGTATTTCCGGTTATAAGGTAAATGCTGTTGACACCACAGCAGCAGGTGATACTTTTTGTGGAGCCTTGGCCGTAGCCTACTCTCAGAGAGGTTTGGATAGAGAGGCACTGGAATTTGCCAATGTTGCGGCAGCGATTGCAGTCACTAGGATGGGTGCTCAGCCATCCATTCCTACACTTGAAGAAGTCGGACGTTTCAAACTTGAAAGGAAAATATCTTTATCGTTTAATCTTTAATACTTTGTACTATGTTTATTGTCAGCAGTTATACGTTAGCCGTTCTTTTCTGCTTTGTCACAATGATTTGCTGGGGTTCTTGGGGAAATACCCAGAAATTGGCAGGAAAGAGTTGGCGTTATGAACTTTATTATTGGGATTATACCATAGGCATCCTGCTGTTTGCACTTCTTTTGGTATTCAGCCTAGGGAGTTTCGGAAGTCAAGGAAGAAGTTTTCTTGAGGATATCCGGCAAGTCAGTACGGAAAATATGGTCAGTGCATTTATAGGAGGTGTGATTTTCAATGCTTCCAATATTCTTTTATCTGCTTCGGTTTCCATGGCAGGAATGGCGGTGGCTTTTCCGTTGGGTGTCGGACTGGCATTGGTCCTGGGAGTTTTTATCAATTACTTTGGTGCCCCGAAAGGTGATCCGCTACAGTTGTTTGCGGGAGTACTCTTTGTGGTGGTTGCCATTGTCTGCAATGGAATGGCTGCAGGTAAGAAGCAGAACAGTGGTACTGTGGGGAGCAGGAAAGGGATTGTTCTGGCAACGATTGCCGGTGTATTGATGTCCTTCTTTTACCGTTTTGTAGCTTCTGCCATGGACTTGAATAATTTTATCTCTCCTACACCGGGGATGGCTACTCCTTATACGGCATTTTTCATCTTTGCTGTCGGAATCTTCCTCAGTAATTTTATGTTCAATACTTTGGTAATGAAACACCCTTTTGTTGGGGCGTCTGTCACCTATAAGGAATACTTTGCGGGAAAAATAGGAACACATTTGGTTGGTATCTTAGGTGGATGTATTTGGGGGCTGGGAACGGCTTTGAGTTATATTGCCGCAGAAAAGGCGGGTGCTGCTATTTCGTATGCACTAGGGCAGGGAGCTCCTATGATTGCTGCTCTATGGGGAGTGTTTATTTGGAAAGAGTTTGCAGGAAGTCCGCGCACAACGAATAGACTTCTGGCAATAATGTTTGTCTTCTTTATTTTAGGACTTTCACTTATTATACTTTCGGGGGGTAACTGACCTCTATGGATGATTTGAATAGGCTTTATTAACTTTATCAAAATAATATGAAACAGAAAGGTGTAAAATGGTTACGGTATTTTTTTCTACTGTGTTTGATGGGAATATCAGTATGTACGTATGCTTCCGAAGGGAAAAGAACCTTAAACGGATTGGTGACAGATGTTGAGGGCGTGCCTGTTATTGGTGCTAACATTCTTGTTAAAGGCCAGGCTACCGGCGTGATTTCTGATGTTGAAGGTAAGTTCTCCATAACGGTTTCTTCTCCAAAAGATGTGTTGGTCATCTCATACATCGGTTATGATACCGTTGAAATGATTGTGGGCGAGAAAACAAGCATTAACGTCCAATTGACTGAAAGTTCTAATCTTCTAAATGATGTGGTAGTTATCGGGTATGGTTCTATGAAGAAGGGCGAAATTACAAGTGCCATTACGAATGTGAAGTCTGAGGACTTTATTCAAGGAGTTGTAAAAGATGCTACCCAATTGTTGCAAGGCAAGGTTGCCGGTTTGCAGATGGCAAGCCCATCGGGAGACCCGACAGCAGGGGTGGAAATCAATATTCGTGGTGTATCCACGATTTCTGCGTCATCAGCCCCTTTGATTGTTATTGACGGCATTCCCGGAGGAAGTCTGAATTCCATTGCTCCCGAGGATGTGGAAACCATTGACGTGCTGAAGGACGGTTCGGCTGCAGCAATCTATGGTACTCGAGGAACGAATGGTGTAATCATCATCACCACTAAAAAGGCGAAACAAGGAAAAGCCTCTCTGGAATATCACGGCTATGTGGCATTCGAGTCTATACAGAAGCAAACGGACGTGTTGGAGGCATCGGATTACAAGAGATTGGCACAAGACCCTTTGTTTAAAGATAAAATCAGTGATGAGGGTGCCAACTTGAATTGGATTGATGCTATTACGCGCAATCCGGTGAACCATACGCATAACTTATCGCTGCGCGGAGGGTCGGATAAAACGAATTACATCGCTTCAATAACTTATAGAAAACAGGATGGCATACTGCTGAATACTGGCAAAGAGGCATTGACATTCAAGATTGGGCTGAATCATTCAATGATGGATGACAAACTGAGGGTGCAGTTGAATGTAAATAACTCGACTATAAAGCAGGACGTTACTTGGTATAATGCTTATTTGCAGGCTTGTTTGATGAATCCGACGCGTCCGGTTTATAATGAAGACGGTTCTTATAAAGAATATGGAACTTCCTATAAACCCTATAATCCGGTAGCTCTTCTGAATGAGGAGACGGACCAGGAAAAATGGAATCAACTTCTGGCGAGTGGGAAAATCACTTTCTCACCCATTGAAGGGTTGAATCTGAGTGCGATGGCAGCCATGCAGCGATATGACTCCATGAGGGACAAATGGAATAATTTTAAATATTTCACCACTACTATTGAGAATAAAAACGCTGAAGTGACCAAGTGGGCTGCCGGAAGTATGGATCGGACTCTGGAACTGATGGCAGATTATTTTAAAGCGATTGGACAGCATGAGTTCTCAGGTTTAGTGGGATATAGCTATCAGGATTTTGAAAGACAAGGCAGTTCAATGTATGCTATGGATTTCCCTACTGATATATTTGGACCTTGGAATATCGGTACGGCCCAGTCTACAAAAGATGGCAAATCGACAATTAGCAGCTATAAAAACAGCAATAAACTGATCTCTTTCTTCGGTAGATTTACTTATAACTACGACAACAAGTATATGCTGATGGCTAGTTTGAGACGCGAAGGCTCTTCTAAATTCGGTGTAAATCATAAGTGGGGATGGTTCCCCGCTATTTCAGCCGGTTGGAGGATTAGTGAGGAGGGTTTCATGAAAAATATAAGTTTTGTAGATGACTTGAAGTTGAGAGTAGGATTTGGTGTGACGGGAACGGAATTGTCGAATTCTTATCAGTCGTTGGTTTTATTGAACTATTCCGGAGTAGGTCAGATGAACGGGCAATGGACGCAAGGAGTAGTACCGGCCTCCAACCCTAATCCGGATTTGAAATGGGAGACAAAATCGGAATGGAACTTAGGTATTGATTTTTCGCTTTTGAGTAGAAGGCTGAATGGTACAATTGATTTTTATCAACGGACAACTTCAGACCTATTGTCTGAATATCAAGTTCCCGTGCCACCTAATTTCATTAGTACGATGTGGGCTAATGTAGGCAAGATAAGAAATAGGGGAATTGAATTGGCATTGGATGGGGAGGTTATCCGAACCAAGGATCTCACTTGGAGGTTGGGAGGTAATTTTTCCTACAATGCCAACAAACTATTATCTCTTTCCAATGACAAATACCAGAGAGATTATTGGTATACGGGATGGACTAGCTCAGGTATCCAGCAGACGACGCATATTGTAAAAGAGGGTGAACCGATAGGGAATTTTTATGGTTGGAAAGCGGTAGGACTTACCGATGACGGATTATGGTTGGTTGAAGGTGCCGATGGTAATCCTAAATTGGCCAGTGAGGCCGGACAGGAAGACAAACAAGTGATAGGCAATGGTTTGCCAAGCATGTATGCAGGTTTGAACACAACACTTTTATATAAGAATTTTGATTTGGGAATATCTTTGAGAGGAGCTTTCGGCTTTGAAGTATTGAATGAGTATAGAATGCATTGGGAAACGATGAAGCGCATCAGTGAAGCTAACTTGCCGAAGTCTGTATTGAAAAAGCCTTTCGGAAGTCAGTCTTATGTTTTTGATTCTCATATGTATCATAGCTATTATGTAGAGAAGGGAGACTATGTGAAGTTAGACAATATTACATTGGGATATACTCTTAATCTGAACAATAAATATTTAAGAAGTATACGGCTATATGTGACGGGACATAATCTGCTAACTATCACTGGTTATGATGGTTTGGATCCTGAAGTCAGTATTAAAGGACTGGATCCTGGAGTTGAGCGTAAGGAACTGTACCCTACAGTCCGCTCGTATACAGTAGGTGCTATTGTTAAATTTTAAAACGAAGGATGATGAAAAAATATAGTTTATATATATTGTTCCTGATGGGGTTGGGGGCAATGGCCGGTTCTTGTACGAATCTTGATGAGAAAATCTATGATAGGTTGGTAGACAACAACTTCTATAAAAATGAGAAAGATATCATTGCCGCCATTACACCGGTATATACGGATTATAGAGGACTTTTGGAATGGCGTAAGTGGTGGGACTTTGAAGAAACGACTGATGTGGCCGTAACACCACGAGCAGCTTGGTTTGACGGAGGAATCTATATACGTCTGCATAAGCATACATGGAAACCGGAAGATCCCCATTTCTCAGATCTTTGGGGACAGGCCTACGGAGGAATCAGTAATTGTAATCGGGTAATTTATCAGCTTGACAATTTGGATTTCGAAGTTACTGGTAAGGAAAGTGTAATAGCTGAGTTGGAGGTAGCCCGTGCTTATTGGTATTACATACTATGTGAGGCTTTCGGTAATGTACCTATTGTAGACCGGTTTGATGTTCCGGAAGGTTTCTTGCCGGAAACCAGTAGCCGCGAAGAGGTGTTTGCATTTATAGAGAATAGTATAAAAAATAATGTTGATAAGCTGAGTGACGATACAAAGACTTACTATGGCAGATTCAATAAATGGAATGCCAAGATGTTACTGGCACGTCTTTATTTGAATGCAGAGTCATGGATAGGAAGGAATCTGTATACGGAATGCATGGCACTTTGTACAGAAATAATGAACTCCAATAAATATGCCTTGGAGAATGATTATAGTGCACCTTTCTATGCCCAGAATGAAGGCTCCCAAGAGATTATATTTGCTTATCCGGCAGATGAGGTGAAGACCGGAAGTACCATTTACATGGCTTTGCAGAAAACTCTTCATCCTTCAAATGTAAAAACCTTTAATTTGCAGACATGGTTGGATAATGGGGTGTGTGCTGTTCCTACTTTTATAGATACTTATGAGGAAGGCGATAAGCGTTTACCGAAAACCTGGAGAATGGGGCAGCAGTATGGCAGTGACGGGTCTATCTTATATTGCACTGGACTTGTTCCTGGTTGGGAAGGAAAACCCTTGATTTATACAAAGGAAGTCAGCAATCTTGAAAATGGAGGAGAGGCTGAAGGTTACCGTTGCGGTAAGTATGAAATTAAAATGGGAACCTCGCGTGCGTTGGATAATGATTGGGTGGCTATGCGTTATGCAGAGGTTTACTTGATGAAAGCTGAGTGTATTTTACGTACGAATGGCAATGCGGAAGAGGCGGCACAGTTGGTCAATGAAGTACGGAAACGAGCTTTTGACGATGAAAATAAACTCTCTGGAGCTGATTTGTTGAAGACCACTAATGTAAACGGCGTTCCTGTACGTTTTGGAATTTTGCTGGATGAATGGGGCCGGGAATTTGCTTTGGAAGGTTTGAGACGTAGCCAATTGATACGTTTTGATAACAATTATATAAAAGGGGAGTGGACTTTTCACGACCCTTCTAAAGAACCATATTTAAACTTATTCCCTATTCCTTTGTCAGAGATACAAGCTAATAATAAACTGAAACAGAATGAAGGATATAAATAAGACGGTATGTTTCATGGGAATACAAATGCGGGAAATATCAATTGAAAAGTTAATTATGAAAAAACTTAGAATTTTTGGAATATGTATGTGTATGCTGCTGGTGACTGTTATGGTTGATGCAGCTTCAAAATTACCTTCATCGGTAACGATGAGTAGGGCTCAATTAGAAAATAAGATAAAGGGAGGTTGGGCCGGTCAGACTATTGGGGTCAGCTTCGGCAGTTATACGGAATTCAGGTATCAAGGAACTTTTATTCAGGATTATCAGACGATTCCTTGGGAGGAAGGCTATGTGCAAAGATTGATGGATTCTTGGCCTGATTTATACGATGACATTTACATGGACCTTACTTTTGTAGATGTATTGGAGAAAAAAGGACTGGATGCTTCGGTGAAAGACTTTGCCGTTGCTTTTGCTACGGCGGACTATAATTTGTGGCATGCTAATCAGGCTGCGAGGTATAATATTGTCCATGGAGTGCACAACCCGGGACACTGGCTGAATAACCCACATGCTGATGACATTGATTATCAGATTGAAGCAGATTTTGCCGGACTGATGAATCCGGGTATGCCTAATTCTGCTTCTCAAATCAGTGATAAGGTGGGGCATCTTATGTGTTATGGTGACGGCTGGTATGGTGGGGTTTATGTGGGTGCCATGTATAGTCTTGCTTTTGTGTCCGATGATATCCGGTTTGTTGTTACCGAGGCTTTAAAAACGATTCCGGAGGAAAGCGGTTTTTATCAATGCATCGCCGATGTGATAAAGTGGTACGGAATGTATCCTGATGATTGGAAACGCACTTGGTTTGAAATTCAGAAACATCATGCAGAAGAGATTGGTTGTCCGGAGGGAGTATTTCATCCATTGGATATTGATGCCAAAATCAATGCTGCTTATATCGTTTTGGGATTATTGTATGGCAATGGTGATTTCACCAAGACAATGGAAATATCAACGCGGGCAGGTCAGGATTCTGATTGTAACCCGTCTTCTGCAGGAGGGATATTAGGCACAATGATAGGCTATGATGCCATTCCTGAATATTGGATGGAAGGTTTGAGAGGGGCAGAAAGCAAGAATTTCAAGTATACTTCACTCTGTTTGAATCAGATTTACACTATTAGCAATAAACATGCTTTGGAGATGATTCGCAAGAATGGAGGAAAAGTGGAAAAGGAGAATGTGACAATTGTTGTACAGAGGCCCAAAGCTGTACGTTTGGAGCAGAGTTTTACGGATATGTATCCAACGGCCAAGGTTGAATTGTCTGAACACGATATAGATACACTGATATTTGAGTTTGAGGGTACGGGATTTGTACTCCGTGGGGAGGCTGTTCGTAGGGACATGAATCGGCCGGATGCAGTACTGAAAGCCAATCTGTATCTTGATGGGGAGTTGGTTGAGAAGGCTGCCGCATTTCCGACTCACTTCCATGACCGGCGGTTAGATATATTCTGGAAATATCAGTTGCCTGTGGGTAAACATCAAGTAAAGGTAGAAGTCATAAAAGATGGTGCTAATGCTTTGTTGAAGTCTTGGGATTATATCGTTTATTCAAAAGACAAGAAATGATTGTGAAATACTATGCTGATTAGGAATCATATCATATCAAAAACAATGAATAGGTATTAATATATAACACAGTATTGCATAGAGTGAGGTAAGCATGATTAGCTTATGGATGATTTTAAGAACTGTATGAATGAGTTTTTCTTTCATGCAGTTCTTTTTTGGTAGGGGATATAGCCATGAAAAAAACAACTTCTGTCGCTTATCTCAAAATAAATTAGTTATTTTGCAGAAAACAAAGGAGTCTGGAATGGAACAAGAAGATTTTGACATACGCAATCAGCAACCCGTTACCAGCCGAGAGCGTGATTTCGAGAACGCTCTCCGTCCGTTGAATTTTGAGGATTTCAGCGGGCAGGACAAGGTGGTGGACAATCTGCGCATATTTGTAAAAGCTGCCCGCCTGCGTGGCGAGGCGCTGGACCATGTGCTGCTTCACGGCCCTCCCGGATTGGGAAAAACGACACTCAGCAATATCATTGCCAACGAACTGGGGGTAGGTTTTAAAATAACCTCCGGTCCGGTACTCGACAAGCCTGGAGACTTGGCGGGAGTGCTTACCAGCTTGGAGCCGAATGATGTGCTTTTCATCGACGAAATACACCGGTTGAGCCCTGTAGTGGAGGAGTATTTGTATTCGGCCATGGAGGATTACCGCATTGACATCATGATAGACAAAGGCCCTTCGGCCCGGAGCATACAGATTGACTTGAATCCTTTCACACTGGTAGGAGCTACTACTCGCAGCGGTCTGCTGACAGCTCCGTTACGTGCCCGTTTCGGTATAAATCTGCATCTGGAATATTATGATGACGACGTGTTGAGTGGCATTATACGCCGTTCGTCCGGCATTCTCGAAGTCCCTTGTTCGGTGAGGGCTGCCGCCGAGATTGCGAGCCGTAGCCGTGGCACGCCGCGTATTGCCAATGCACTGCTGCGCCGTGTGCGCGATTTTGCCCAGGTGAAGGGCACCGGAAGCATCGATACGGAAATCGCGCAGTTTGCTCTCGAGGCTCTGAATATTGACAAATATGGTCTGGACGAGATAGACAACAAGATACTCTGTACCATCATCGACAAGTTCAAGGGCGGCCCGGTAGGACTTACTACCATTGCCACTGCCTTGGGTGAAGATGCAGGTACGATAGAAGAAGTCTATGAACCGTTTCTGATAAAAGAGGGTTTCCTGAAACGCACTCCGCGCGGACGCGAAGTGACAGAGCTTGCCTACAAGCATCTGGGACGAAGCCTCTATAGTAGTCAGCGTACCTTGTTTGGCAATGAGTGATTCATTTAAAAAAACGAACACAGAGATACGGAGTCACAAAGTCTCTCTTTCCTCTTATCCTAAAAAGTTCTGTGCCTCGGTGCCTTTGTGTTCATAACAACCATTAAAGAAGTGGCCGGATTAAAATCATTGGCAAAAGAAACTGCCATTTATGGGTTGAGCAGCATTGTGGGGCGTTTCCTCAATTACCTGCTGGTGCCCGTATATACCATGGCGATGTCCGCACAGAGCGGAGGCTATGGCGTAGTGACGAATGTATATGCATGGGTGGCGCTCATGCTGGTGTTGTTGACGTGCGGCATGGAGACCGGTTTCTTCCGCTTTGCCAATAAAGGGGAAGATAATCCGATGCGGGTGTATTCCACGACATTGCTCAGTGTGAGTATGGGGGCGCTTGCCTTCCTTGCATTGGGGTTGTTGTTTCTCGAGTCCATTGCCGGATGGATGGAGTATGGTGACCATCCCTGGTACGTGGGCATGATGATGATTGTGGTGGCGATGGATGCCATCCAGAGCATTCCTTTCGCCTATTTGCGCTACAAGAAGCGTCCCATCAAATTCGCGGCACTCAAGCTGCTGTTCATCTTCCTGAACATTGCACTGAATCTGGTCTATTATGTAGGGATGAAAGGGGATGATGTGGGCTATGCCTTCTTTTTCAATCTGATATGTACCTCTACCATCATGCTTTGCATGATTCCGGAGCTGCGCGGATTTGCATACGTGCTGGATAGAAAACTGCTGAAGCGTATGCTTGCTTATTGTCTGCCGTTGCTGGTACTTGGCTTGGCAGGTATCCTGAATCAGGTGGCCGATAAGATAATTTTTCCTTTTGTCTATCCGGATGAGGCGGAAGCTTCCGTGCAGTTGGGCATTTATGGAGCTGCCAGCAAGATTGCTATGGTGATGGCGATGCTTACACAAGCCTTCCGCTATGCATACGAGCCTTTTGTCTTCGGGAAGAGCCGAGACAAGGATAACAAGCAGGTATATGCGCAGGCTATGAAGTTCTTCATCATCTTTACACTGCTGGCATTCCTGGCTGTCATGTTCTATCTGGACATCCTGCGTCATATTATCGGTCGCGACTACTGGCCGGGGTTGCGGGTGGTGCCCGTCGTGATGGCTGCCGAAATCTTTATGGGTATCTACTTCAATCTTTCTTTCTGGTACAAGCTGATTGATGAGACACGTTGGGGTGCTTATTTCTCCCTGATAGGTTGCACGGTACTGGTAGTGATGAACATACTTCTGATTCCCCGATACAGCTATATGGCTTGTGCCTGGGCGGGCTTTTGCGGTTATGGCATAGCCATGCTGCTGTCTTACTTCGTGGGGCAGAAGAAGTATCCCATTCAGTATGACCTGAAGGCCATCGGCTGTTATGTATTGCTTGCGGCAGTTCTCTACCTGGCTGCCGAGTATGTCCCGGTAGATAATATCTACCTGCGTATGGCATACCGGACTATATTGTTGCTGGTCTTTGTGACCTACATTGTGCGGCGTGATATGCCTCTCGGCAGTATCCCCGTCATCAACAAGTTGATAAGGAAACAGTAATCTCAATCATAAATCGTCAAATCGTAAATATTATGGATTCTGATAATAGAAATACCTTCGCCATCAAGACCTTTCTGAAAGAGTATCTTGATTTGCGCAAAGACAAGGACAATGAACTTGAAACTGTAGACTCCATTCGCAAAGGAGTGGAATTCAAGGGAGCTAACCTTTGGATTCTGATATTCGCCATATTCATGGCTTCGTTGGGGCTGAATGTGAATTCTACCGCTGTGATTATCGGTGCTATGCTCATCTCCCCGCTGATGGGGCCTATCATGGGTGTGGGGCTTTCCGTGGGATTGAATGACTTTGAACTGATGAAACGTTCATTGAAGAGTTTCCTGATTACTACCTTATTCAGTGTGACTACGGCTACCATATTTTTTCTGGTCAGTCCGGTTGCCGAAGGACAGTCTGAATTGCTGGCACGTACTTCACCCACCATTTATGATGTATTCATCGCGCTGATGGGTGGTCTGGCAGGGGTGACGGCACTCTCCACGAAAGAGAAGGGAAATGTGATTCCCGGTGTTGCCATTGCCACGGCGTTGATGCCGCCTCTCTGTACGGCAGGTTACGGGCTGGCGACGGGCAATCTGATTTACTTCCTTGGTGCATTCTACCTTTATTTTATCAATTCCGTATTTATCAGTCTCGCCACTTTCGTGGGGGTGCGTGTGATGCACTTCCAGCGCAAGGAGTTTGTGGACAAGAATAGGGAGAAGAAAGTGCGCAAATATATTGTCCTGATTGCAGTGCTGACCATGTGTCCTGCCGTGTATCTGACGGTCGGCATTATTCAGGATACCTTGTTTGAAAGCGCGGCCAACCGTTTTGTCAATGAACAGCTCTCTTTTGAGAATACGCAGGTATTGGACAAGAAGATTCACCGCGATGGCAAGGGCCATGAGATACGTGTAGTGCTGATAGGGCAGGAGGTGCCCGAAACCTCCATTGCCATTGCCCGTAGTAAGATGAAAGACTATAAGCTGGACGATACCAAGCTGATTGTGCTTCAGGGCATGAACAACGGAGCGGTGGACATATCTTCCATCCGTGCCATGGTGATGGAAGATTTCTACAAGAACAGCGAGCAGCGCTTGGTGGAGCAGAAACAGCAGATTGAAACTCTTGAACAGAGTCTGGAAAGATATAAAACCTTCGATGAATTAGGCAAAAAGATTATCCCCGAGTTGAAAGTGCTCTATCCGTCGGTAAAGACAGTGTCAATCTCTCATGCGATTGAACTGACAGTGGATTCGGCACGGGTGGACACAGTGACCCTTGCCGTATTGAAATTCGGTAGGCATCCGAATGCACACGAGAAGGAAAAGATTGCCGAATGGCTCAAGGCACGTACGGGAGCCAAACAATTGCGGTTGATTGCGGAATGACAACACCCCCTGAGGGGTAGAAATATATTTATTGGGCATGAAATTAAGATTTATACTGATAGCCGTCTGCTTCCTCTTCTCTCTGCCGGGACAAGCGGATGAGGGAATGTGGATGCTGGGAAATTTGAACAAGCAGACATGCCGGACTATGAAAGAACTGGGTTTGCAGATGCCTGTGAGTAAACTGTATAACACGAAACGTCCGTCGTTGAAGGATGCGGTAGTCAGCTTCGGAGGCTTTTGTTCCGGGGTGGTAGTATCCGGGGACGGACTGGTATTTACCAATCATCATTGCGGCTTCAGCAGCATACAGCAGCATTCGTCTGTGGAGCACGACTATCTGAAGGATGGCTTTGTGGCACATAGCCTAAGTGAGGAACTGCCCAATCCGGAGCTTTACGTACGCTTTCTCTTGCGCCAAGAAGACGTGACCCGCCGCGTGCTTGGGGCGGTAAGGCCGGATATGGATGAGGCTGAGCGTACAAGTGCGGTCGATTCGGTGATGCTGGCTATCGGTGAAGAGGTTTCCCGCAAGGACTCCACGCTGACGGGCATTGTGGATGTTTACTATGGAGGCAACGAGTTCTGGCTTTCCGTTTATCGCGATTACAATGATGTTCGTCTGGTGTTTGCGCCGCCTTCCTCGGTAGGCAAGTTCGGCTGGGACACTGACAACTGGGAATGGCCGCGCCATACCGGTGATTTCTCCGTATTCCGTATCTATGCCGATAAGCATAACCGGCCTGCCGATTATTCTCCCGACAATGTTCCCTACCGTCCCGAATATGTAGCCCCGATTTCCCTTGACGGCTACCGTGAAGGTTCTTTCTGTATGACGCTGGGCTATCCGGGCAGCACGGAACGCTACCTCTCCTCTTTCGGTATCGAAGAGATGATGAATACCACCAACCGGGCACAGATAGACATCCGTGGCGTGAAGCAGGCCATCTGGAAGCGTGAAATGGATAGCCGCGACAGCATCCGCATCAAGTATGCTTCCAAATATGACGAAAGCTCCAATTATTGGAAGAACAGCATAGGGGTGAACCGTACCATTAAAAAATTGCATGTGCTGGATAAGAAGCGTGCTCTGGAAACCGAACTCCGCCGCTGGATACAGCAGACTCCAAAAGAACGGGAACACTTGCTGCACCTTTTCTCCAATTTGGAGTTGAACTACAAGAGCCGCCGCGAAGCTTATCGCGCCAGAGCTTACTTTGCCGAGTCTTTCCTGAACGGTCCGGAGCTGATACAGCTTGCCTTGTCCATCCTTAACTTTGACTTTGAGGGAGAAAAGAAAGCGGTGGTTGCCAATCTGAAAGCCATTGTTGAGAAGTATGCCAATCTGGATTTGGGCATTGACAAGGAAGTGTTTGCAGCACTGCTGAAAGAATACCGTTCCCAAGTGGATTCAGCCTACCTTCCCGAACTCTATCAGACAATTGCAACAGAATACGGAGGCAACGAGCGTACCTATGTAGACAGCCTTTATGCCCGTTCGGAGCTGACCACGCCCCGTGGATTGAAGCGCTTCTTGGAGCAGGACACCACCTATCAGATATATAACGACCCTGCCATCGGCCTGGGCATCGACTTGATTACAAAACTGTTCGAGATGAACATGGAGGTCCAGCAAGCCTCCGGTGAAATCGAGCGGAATGAGCGCTTGTTCAATGCTGCCGTGCGGCGGATGTACGCATCCCGCAACTTCTATCCCGATGCCAATTCCACCATGCGCTTGAGTTTTGGAACTGTGTGCGGCTATGCCCCGTCCGACGGAGTGGAATATGATTATCATACCACTACGACGGGCATTCTGGAGAAAGTCAGAGCCCATGCAGGCGATGTGGATTTTGAAGTGCAGCCCGAATTGGTATCCCTTCTTTCCTCCGGTGACTTCGGCAGATATGCCGATGAAAAGGGCGAAATGAGCGTCTGCTTCATTTCCAACAACGACATTACGGGAGGCAATTCCGGCAGTGCCATGTTCAATGCCAAAGGGGAGCTTCTGGGACTTGCCTTCGATGGCAATTGGGAAGCCATGAGCAGTGATATTCTTTATGAACCGAAGATGCAGCGCACCATCGGGGTGGATGTGCGCTACATGCTGTTCATGATTGAGAAGTATGGAAAAGCGGGGAATCTGATTCGGGAATTGAAACGTGGCAACTAGCTGGATATTCCCCGCTTCTGCATATATTGCAGTCTTACTTCATAGGTTCTATACGGAAGACATATTGATAAGTGCTGTCAGACTTGATTTCATATTTCGGACGAGGACCCGGGCCGCAACTGGCGTTGCCCAGCGACCAGAAGATAACGGAAGGAGGGTTCTTGTCACGCTGTGCCATGCGCACACCACGATTTACGAATGCAGCTTCCCACGAGGGATTGTCAGTCAGCGAATGGTTGCCGTGGCACTCCTGGTCGGCTTCGTCCATCACATAGAGTCCGTAGTAATCATACAGCCCGTACATCTTGGGGTCGTTGGGGTAGTGGCTCGTGCGGACGGTGTTCAGGTTGTGGCGCTTTCAGTAACGAACTGTTTCAGTTGCTTTCCTTGGGCATCGAGCAACGAGATGCGCAGGGAAGCGTTCTTCATGGCTTTTCCATGGTTTCTTACCATACTCTTCACGTTCAGTTCTGCACGGTCGTAACGCGGGCTGAGGCCAGGTGCAGGTCGCGCAATTCGAACGGGTATTTCGGCCCATGCCGACACATCATATCCGGGCTTGTAGAACTCTTTCGGACGCTCTTCGGGTTGTTTCACCCAATGGAACTTCCAGTTACCGTTCAGCAGCTGGTAGCGGCTGGAGCGGGTACGTTCCCACGGGCGGCGATAGGCAGGGTCGGCTTTCATCTCTGCGGCATTGGCAAAGGGGATGAAGGTGGCGTGTCCGTCTTCCTTGTTGATGGCAAAGACGTGCTGGTTCTCCCACTCATTGTCGCTATGGGTCTTTAGCGGCTCTACCTTGATTTTCACGTCTGACTTCACCAATACCCATTGTTGCCTTTCCTGACCGGCATCGGGTTTCAGCTGAAAAATGGGCTCACCTACCAGTCCGGCATCGGGAAATCCCATGTTATATCCGTTGGCCTGGCAAGTGAAGACGTAGTTGCCGTTAGGAAGTTGCGTGACTTTCCAGTGCTGGTTGCCGTTGGAAGGGTCGCTGCTCCATTGGATGACGCTTTGTTCTTTCTCTTTGTCTCCACTGTTGTCTATGGCTTGTTGGGAAAGGGGACTGACGATGAGATATACGTCATCCTTCACCGGTACGAATTGCCATACTTGCGCTCGATACGTAGACGTACATGTTTGGCTGTGAGGATGGCGGCCGGGATACCTGCTGCTTTCAGGGTCTGCATCCATTGCCCGCCATCCAGTGCGGTGGGATTGAAGATGGCGGTTGGTGCTTTTCCGTCTCTTTCGTTGACGAAGTCTTCAAAAGTGTTGATGCCGAAGTGGAAGAAGGCTATCATTTCGCGGTTGTACCATTCTATTTGTCGGGCACTGGGTGTCAGTCCGCAGGGTTCAGGTGCTTTTTGGGCCATTGTTGATAAAGTAGCCGTGGCAGTGAGCCCGGCAGTCAGAAAAATTTTCTTTAATTTCATGGTTATGCTTGATTTAAAAAAATAATGGATAATAATAAAACTGTGTTTGTTTCAGAACCGAGACAAAGATTGGTATAAAAAGTTAGAATTGGAGAATGTGATGTTCGTCGAATGCGAATCGAATCTGAATGTACAGTCGTGCCTGAACGATGCGCAAGGTTATCAGGTAAGAAACATTCCCGTCACACTGACACCCAAAGATGCTTCGTACAAGGGCTCGCTTCGCAAAGAGCTTACTATCGTTTCATTACTGGAGTGCGTATGGTTCTCGACAACAACAATTACGCTAAAGTCATGCAAGAAGGACGGTCGGTTACAGACGTGCGCCGTCGCCGCGAGATTCTGAAGTTCGTAGAAGACTTCCGCTGTTATTACAACGAAAAGAACATCAACGCACTTGAGAAAGTTTTCAGTGAGGATGCCCTCATCATTACAGGCAGCGTAGTCATGAAGAAGAATATGGGAGATTTAAGTGGAGGTAATATGAAAATAAGATACAACAAGAAGACGAAGCAGGAATACATCACTTTTTTGTCAAGAACCTTCGATTCTAATGCATGATTTCGAACTGTAATGATAAAAGCTATGATACACAAAAGAATAGAATTGCTTCTCATCTGCATCAGTTTCTGCCTTTCAGTTTTCTCACAGGAATGGAGCATCCATCATTTTGAGAAAGTGACTCACGGTTTCTTATTTTTAAAAAATACAGAATGTATCCTGTGAATTGTATGAGCCGCTTTACTAAATTCAGACGGATTGATTGAACCTAAAGCTGAGACAAGAAAATTGATTCTTCCTTGTAAGAACTCTCCGATAACTCCTTTGAATAAAAGAGCTGTGGAGTGGGGGACTTGACTTTTTCTTATATCCCTGGCACATAAATCGCAATTTATATCTAAATTTGCGAAAATGAAATTCAACCGGACATGAAAATTCTTTGGATAGACCTCAATAGCTCGTATGCGCACTCTTCGCTGGCACTTCCTGCACTGCACGCACAAATGGTCAAGAACAATTCCATAAAATGGGAGAGTGTATCTGCCACCATCAATGAAAACATAGGAATGATTGTGGACGAAATATACCGGCATCAGCCCGATATCATTGCTGCAACAGCATGGTTGTTCAATCATGAACAGCTACTGCACATCACAGCAAGATTGAAAGCATTGCTTCCCGATAGCTGTTTCGTCTTGGGCGGGCCTGAATTCTTGGGAGACAATGAGGATTTTCTGCGTAAAAATCCTTTCATCAACTGCGTGTTCCGAGGAGAGGGAGAAGAAGTATTTCCTCAATGGCTGGCTTGCTGGAACCGGCCGGAAGAATGGGGTAATATTCCGGGGATTTGCTATATAAGTCCTCAAAAGCAATATATAGACAACGGCATAGCCCGTGTTGTTGACTTTGCCCGGCTGGTGCCGCCGGAAAAAAGCTGTTTCTTCAACTGGAGCAAACCATTCGTACAACTGGAGACTACCCGGGGATGTTTCAACACATGCGCATTCTGTGTCAGCGGTGGAGAAAAACCGGTGCGCACACTGTCCATTGAAAGTATTCGTGAACGCCTTCTGATTATCCACAGCCATGGAATAAAAAACGTACGCGTCCTCGACCGGACCTTTAATTATAATCCGCGCCGTGCTAAAGAATTGCTGCGGCTTTTTCTGGAATTCTACCCGGATGTATGCTTTCACTTAGAAATACATCCTGCACTATTATCCGAAGAGCTGAAAAATGAATTGAAAAAGCTGCCTGAAGGACTGCTCCATCTCGAGGCCGGTATTCAGAGCCTGCGCGAACCAGTCCTGCTGAAAAGCCGTCGGATGGGAGGTCTGGAAGATTCACTGCAAGGTCTTCGTTTCCTGTGTTCTCTGCCCAATATGGAGACACATGCCGACCTCATTGCCGGATTGCCTCTGTACCGCCTGTCCGAAATATTTGAGGATGTGCGTACACTTGCCGGATACAATGCCGGTGAAATACAGCTGGAATCCCTGAAGCTGCTTCCCGGCACAGAAATGAGAAGAAGAGCGGAAGAACTGGGCATCCGATACTCTCCCTTTCCTCCTTATGAAGTACTTCGGACGAATGAAATCAGTGTCAACGAACTTCAGACGGCCCGGCAGCTGTCACGTCTTCTGGACGGATTCTATAACACAACCGCTTGGCAAGCTATCACTCGCAGACTTATTTTAGACGACCCCGATTTCCTGCATCGTTTCTTGGAATTTCTGATTGATAAAAATCTTATAGACCAGCCCATGAGCCTGGAAAAGCGAGGTCTTGTACTCTATGAATTCTGTAGCATGCATTATCCGGCATACCAAATCATGGTGACCATTGCTTGGATAGAGGCCGGCATGTCATTAAAGAAAAAACCGGCTGAGAAGGTCAAGACCAAGCGCCAGACGCCACCGGAATATTGGGAAGTAATCTATGGAGACTACAAAGAAAGCCTCCGCTTATGTTTTCTGCCTATTGACGACGATACCTCAAATGGTTGTTGGTTCGGCTTCGAATCGGAAATACAAAAGGCAGAACCTGTATTCAAAGCTAAAGGAATGGCGAGGATATGACGGAAAACACAATTACTGCAGATTGCCACAGATAGAGTAATGAATGCCGACTAATCATTTATTGCCATTCCAGAGTTGAATGTCCTATTTCACATGAATAGAAGGTACTTTTCGATTATCCGCATTTTACCCGCCATATGAATTCGCGCTGAATGCAAACGCTATCCGTTTTTTGATTTTTCGTCATTTTGCCAGCACTCCAGCACCGACTGCCTGTATCGCCCTGTTCATTGGCATTACAGCAGTGACGGCAAGAGTGCTGGCAAAACGGTTGCCAGCACACTGTTATCTCTCCCTTGTCCGGATTCAACTATCTGACAACAAGAACTTAAGGGTGATTTCTTGTCCATTTCTTAATCATTCTGAAATAATATTTATTAACGTAGATATAGGGCCTCTTCTCTGCTTCCCTCGTACAAATTGGGGGCAAATCCCATTGCATGCAGTGCCGGAAGTGTGGATTTTGCCCTCTGGATGCAGGTACTTTTTCTCTTTATGCTTTATGTGTAATGCAGAGAAGCTTGATGCATAATTCCCGAATTCTTATTACAGAACCTCGTCCCACATACGTGGGATGAAGTTTTGCATGAACCTCTGTGATAAAAAGTATGGGACATACGCGGATTCTGCTTATGCCTGCTTCTGGTTTTGCCTTTATCCGGAGGACGGTCTACTCATTCATTGATGTATGGTCAGGACAAAACGAAACATCTCTTCTCTTTGTGAGTAGGAGAAGAGATGTTTCACTACGTTCTGTATGCCAGACTATGCATTTACTTTTTCTTCTTGCTTCTTTTTGCCCAACCTTCTTCGCTAAAGTTGGGTTCGGGATCTTTGAAGTCGTTGTTTCCTTGGAAGAACTGTTTCCAGTCATCTTTCTTGCCGCGGGCTTTGGTATAGCCGCGTTCTTCGCGTGTGGGCTTGCTCTTTTTGGCAGTAGGGGCGTTTTCGGGTTTCTCCTTGCGCCGTGAGGCAGGGGCTTCGTTTCGTTTTTTGCCTTTGCTTCGTGTGGTCTCTTTTCCTTCCTCTCCGGCAATCTCTACCGATACCTTGCGTCCGTTCCAGTTGGCACGGTTCAAGGCTTTCACTACATTACCGGCTTCCTTTTCCTCTACTTCGAAGAAAGAGAATTTCTGCATCAGGTCGATGCGTCCCAGTTCAATGCGTCCGCGGGTGTTCTTGTTCAGCAGGCTGATAAGCTCACTGGGGAAGAAGTTGTCCATCTTGCCCAGATTGATGAATAGGCGCTTGTAGCCCGGTTCGGCCTGGCGGTTTCCGCTGCTTCGGCGTTCACTCCGCTCACCCTTGCCGCGTTCACTTCCGGTGGCTGCCTCTATCTCTTCGCGGTCGCGGTAGTAGTCCAGAAAGCGGTTGAACTCATGCGATACCATGCGTTTTATAAGGTCTTCCTTGCTCAGCCAGTCCAGCTTGCGGTAGATGTCGGGCATGAAGTCGGCTATATCTTCCTCGTTCACCTTCACTTTCTCGAGGTCGTCTATCACCTTGAGCAATTGTTTTTCGCATATCTGCTTGCCGGTGGGCATTTCGCCTGCAACGAATTTCTTGCCGATGATGTGTTCTATGGCACGCATCTTGCCTTTTTCGCGCAGGTTGATGATGGCGATGGAAGTTCCGGTCTTGCCGGCACGTCCCGTGCGTCCGCTGCGGTGGGTATAGCTTTCGGTATCATCGGGCAGTCCGTAGTTGATGACATGGGTCAGGTCGTCCACATCCAGTCCGCGTGCGGCAACGTCTGTGGCAACCAGCAGTTGCAGGTTGCGGATGCGGAACTTCTGCATCACGGCATCGCGTTGCGCCTGGCTCAGTTCGCCGTGAAGCGAGTCGGCGTTGTAGCCTTCCTGCATCAGCTTGTCGGCTATCTCCTGCGTCTCCTTGCGGGTGCGGCAGAAGATGATGCCGTATATCTGCGGATAGTAGTCTACAATACGTTTTAGGGCTGCATATTTGTCTTTGGCATGCACGCAGAACACCACGTGTTTCACGTTGTTGGTACTTTCGTTTTTGCGTCCGATGGTAATTTCTTTGGCATCACGCAGGTATTTCTTGGAGATGCGTGCGATTTCCGGGCTCATGGTAGCGGAGAACAGCAAGGTGTTGCGTTCTTGCGGCACGTCGGCCAGGATGGCGTTGATGCTGTCCGTGAATCCCATGTTCAGCATTTCGTCCGCTTCGTCCATCACCACGTTCTGTATGGTGGCAAGCGATACGGTTTTGCGTTCCATCAGGTCCAGCAGTCGTCCCGGTGTGGCTACGATGATGTGTACACCTCGTTTCAGTGCACGTATCTGGCTTTCGATGGACGAGCCTCCGTATACGGGCAGCACTCGCAGGCCGTCGATGTATTTCGAGTAATCGTTCAAGTCGCCTGCTATCTGCAAACAGAGTTCGCGGGTGGGGCAGAGGATAAGGGATTGGGGGATTCTGTTGCCGACGTTAATCTTTTGTATGAGTGGCAGGCCGAACGCGGCAGTCTTTCCTGTTCCTGTTTGTGCCAGTGCCACTACGTCGTTGTTTTCTCCTAAAAGGTATGGGATTACTTCCTCTTGTACCGGCATGGGTTGCTCGTAACCCATTTCTTCGATGGCGCGGCGTATCTCCGGCGACACACCGAGCTCTTCAAATGTCTTCATTAAAATTCTGTCTATCTTTATATTTCGGGCGCAAAGATAGGGCTTTTCAGTGGATAATCGGTAATGGATGGTTGATAAGTTACCATTTGGGGTTGTTAATTTTATATGTTGCTTACATCAGCGAACCGGGAGGTGGTAATGGGGGGAGTTTTCCTTTGGGTTTCTGCATCCACGACAACATGATATGGTTGAGTTGTTTTCCTACTTCCCCTGGTTTGTATTGAATTTGTTCTTTCAGTTTTACTTCGATTTCTCTATAGACATACAGTGGTACTCTAGCGTATGGATTAAAGGTCGTAAAATTGAAATATACTTCGATTACTTTTCCTGTGTCTGGGCTTAGTAGCATGGTTATTGATAACTCATCTTTCCCAATTTCATCTGCCATGGCTTTGGTGAATGCTTGGTCTACAATGAAGTCTTCTTGCCAACTCATGGAGCTATCGTATTCAACCACCTTACTGTTCCAACTACCAATATATGCTTTTTCCGTGGCTTTATATACAATATCTTTGTATGTTAATTTGTTCTCCTTATTATAAAGAGTCACAAATTGGCTACCGTCATCTACATCGCATTGATACGTATAACCGTCTACATCGAAAGTAGTAGTCTTTTTATAAATAATAGTTTCCCAAAGTGATTCTTCTGTTCTGATAGGTTTGTCCTGTGCTACACAAGGGTAGATGTATCCTATAAGCAGTGTAATAAGCAATAGTCTTTTCATTCGTCACAATTTTTAGTTGTTAATTTTGTATGTTGCTTACATTAGCGAACCGGGAGGTGGTAATGGGGGGAGTTTCCCTTTAGGTTTTTGTCTCCATGATAGCATGATGTAATTGAGTTGTTTTCCCACTTCTCCGGGTTTAAAGTGTATTTGTTCTTTCAGTTTTACTTCGATTTCCCTATAGACATGCAGTGGCACTCTGGCGTATGGGCTAAAGGTTGTGAAATTGAAATTCACTTCTATTACTTTCCCCGTATCCGGACTGAGAAGCATGGTTATTGTGAACTCACGCTTTCCGAGTTCATCTGCCATGGCTTTGGTAAAAGCTTCGTCCACAATGCGGTCTGCTTGTTTACTCATGAAGCTATCGTATTCAATTACTTTTTTTTCATTCCAGCTACCGATGTATATTTTTCCTGTGGCTTTATATACAATATCTTTGTATGTCAACTTGTTCTCTTTGTTATGAAGAGTCACAAACTGGCTGCCGTCATCTACATCGCATTGGTACGTATAACCATCCACCCTAAAAGTGGTAGTCTTTTTATAAATGACTGTTTCTTCGAGCGTTTCTTCTGTTCTGATAGGTTTGTCCTGTGCTACACAAGGATAGATGTATCCTATAAGCAGTGTAATAAATAATAGTCTTTTCATTCGTTACAATTTTTAGTTGTTAATTTTATGTTGGGAAAAATATTGGTGATATCCGAATACTCTTTGAATGGATAATCTTCGTATCCTTCCTTACGGAAAGCATTAACAACATTATTAGATACATAGGTTTCAAAGAAATCCAAGAAAGAAGTCTTGACATGCCCTTGTTGATTTACGTACTCTCCTAGCGAGGCTGTCGCTCTTAAGCGTTGGCTTTCTGTATATTGCCTCTGTTTCTGTTCCGTCCACTCCACGCTCCTTTGTAAGAAAAGATATTGCGCGTAATGCGCTTCTATCTCTCTGTTCATCATAGAGCTTTTGAACGACGATATGGACTCTTGCGCGGTTTGGAAAACATGGAACATTTCATGCAGAAGGTTGTTTGCTTCCAATTCTTCCAATCCGATGTGCAAGGTATGCTCTTCCCAATTGTAGGAATACCCTTTGCCGAAATCGAATTCCAGATTGATTTTGTTGTTTTTGACTTTCTCTTTCAGTTGGCTGTATAGGTCTCCTCCCAAACAGTCTTCCATGATTCGGGCTGTCATGTTTTCGGTGATTACCCATAAAAGCGAGTCTTGGTCGGCTTCTTTCTTGAATATATTTCCTGCCGGAGTACCCGGTGAAGAGCCGGAACCTCCAGAACTTCCTCCTCCAATCCACACATCGCCACTTCCTCCTCCACCACTGTTCCAGTTGCTATTATTTATAAAGGCATCATCCACCCAATAGGAATGACTAACGCAGTTGGTATAGCTGTATTCCAGCTGGTCTTTAGGTCCGGTATATACATCCCAGCATTGGGTGACGGTTATTACCGAACGGGTCTGGGCATGAGGCTTGAATGTGAGTCCTTGCGCATTCTCTTCGCCAAATACTAGATAGCTTAACAAGTCGAATATGAACACTTGGTCGCTTTCTCTTATGAGTTCGTCATCACGCTTCAATGGAAAAAACTTCATCCATCCGTCTTTGATGTGCAACAGCCAGATGGCATCGATGCAGTGTGGCTTGTCAAGGCGGTAGAGGGGAACGAAGATACAGGTCTCTTCTCCAGTCAATTTATAGGTGAAGTTCCAGAGAGGAATGCCGTATTTCAACAGGAAAGAAGCGGTGAAATGCTTTTCTTCTTCCACTCTGCGTAGTGCGGAAATCACGGCTTTTAGGGTAGAGTCGGTGTAGGCAAAGAAGTTTTCCGGCTTGAATAACGCTTGTCGGGTCAACGGGACATCGTTTGCCGGTAATCGGGGTTGATAGAAGGATTCTTCTGTTTCGCAAGAGGCGAGTATTCCTAAAAGAATGCACAAGGCAAGGCAGATGTTTTGCCATTTCTGCTTAGGAGGGGTTGGAGAGTGCTGTCTGTTTCCTTTTCTATTCATAGCGCGAATGCTTAAGGTATAAAGGATAGACAAATAAAGCAAAAAAAAAGCAGAAATGAAAGGAAAAACAGGAGAATTTTGTTAATCCGGAAGCTGTTCTACCACAGATTGCATGGATTTTTAGACCGTGTAATCTGTGGTGAACACACCCTGCTGCAAGGGGCGGTTATGGCTGGAATTGCCGTGCTTCTGCAAATTCCTTGGATACGGAATTGCTGAAACTCCGGCATACCTCGGCGGCAAACTCGATGCCGCACCGGATGACCTTGTCCCAAGTAGTCTCGTCCATGGTATCAAGGTCCTCGTAGCGTACATTATATTTCAGCAGCCCGAAGATGATACCTGCATTGAAGTTGTCGCCCGCACCGATGGTGCTGACGGCTTCCAGCGGAGGAATGGAGTATTCCTTGGAGATGGTGCCGGTGCGCAATGACACTTGCTCTGCACCGGCCGTGCAGAGGAAGTTGCGGCAGTAGAACTTTACTTTGTCCTTGTATATCTTGTCGGCCTCTTGCAGGCCCCACATGTAGAAGAAGTCTTCTTGCGAACCACGCACGATGTTGGCGTATTCCAGATTCTCGATGATGGTGGGAGCCAGCTTGATGGCCTCCTCTTTATGGGACGAACGGAAATTGGGGTCGTAGTAGATAATGGCGTGCATGTCGTGGGCGCGTTCCAGCAATTCCTGCACTTTGTCGCGCAATACAGGGTTCAGGGCATAGTACGAACCTATGATGATGATGTCGTCTTCCTGAATCTGCGGATATTCCACGTCCAGACGCTGCTTGGGATAGTCTTTGTAGAAGATGTATTCCGCATCGCTCCGGTCGTTCAGGAAGGCGAGTGATACGGGTGACTTCCCGTCGGGGAACACGTTGACATGGTCTGTGGGGATATTGTTCTCGCGCATGAAGTTGAGGATGATATTACCCACGTGGTCATTGCCCGTTTCACTGATAAAGCAGATAGGGACGCCGATACGTCCCAGTGAAACGATGCCGTTGAATACCGAACCACCCGGAACGGCTGCTGTGGGCTGTTCGCCACGGAATATGATGTCCAGTATGGTTTCTCCGATACCTATTACTTTACGCATAATGATCTTGATTTTTCTCCGAGGTAACCACCATGATGGCGTTTGGAGTAGTCTTCAATGGTGAATCCGGTTTCTTTCATGGTCTGTACCACCAGTATATCGCCGATGACGGTCATGGCAGTGGTCGAAGTCGTGGGCGTCATGCCCAATGCGCATACTTCTTGGGGTTTCCCGGTGCTGAGGCATACGTCGGATTCGTGTGCCAGAGGGCTATCAGGGTTTCCGGTGATGACAATAAACTTCAGTTCCGGGTTCAGGTTATGTGCCAGCCGTGTCAGCTCCACAATTTCACGAGTTTTGCCCGAATTGGAGATGAGTAACAACAAGTCATTCTCCTGAAGGATGCCGAGGTCACCATGCTGTGCTTCGCTGGGGTGCAGGAAAACGGACGGAATACCGGTAGAGCAGAAGGTGGTAGCGATATTCATGGCTATTTGTCCGGCTTTGCCCATACCCGAAGTTACCAGTTTCCCTTTTTTGCGGTGCACTTGTTCTACGATGAGTTCTACAGCTCTTTCATAAGCGTCCGTCACTGGAATGTTCAGTACGGCTTGTGCCTCTTTCTGCAAAAGCTCTTGAATGGATGCAATCATACTTACTTAATGTGCTAATTTGATTAATGTACTTAAAATTATAGCAATTGCAAATATCTGCAATTTTCTATAAACGGCAATAAGTTTTATTGTATTTTTGTCGCCTCAAATAGTTTGAAACGTCAGAATGAAGAACTTAAAAGAAAATTTACCGTCCACCTTCAATCAATATATCCTGTCCAACGGCTTGCGCATCATTCATGAACCCTCAGCCTCTAAAGTGGCTTATTGCGGTTTTGCCGTAGATGCGGGTACGCGCGACGAGCTTGAAAACGAGCAGGGTATGGCGCATTTTGTAGAGCATCTTATATTTAAAGGTACCGCCAAGCGTAAGGCATGGCATATTCTAAATCGTATGGAGAATGTAGGCGGAGACCTCAACGCCTACACCAATAAGGAAGAAACAGTGATTTACTCTGCTTTCCTGACCGAGCATTTCGGTCGTGCCGTTGAGCTTCTGACGGATATTGTATTCCACTCCACTTTCCCGCAACGCGAAATCGAGAAAGAGACGGAAGTGATTATCGACGAGATACAATCCTACGAAGACAACCCTTCCGAGCTTATCTTCGATGATTTCGAAGACTTGATATTCAGAGGGCATCCCCTGGGACGCAACATCCTGGGCAATCCCGGGCAACTGAAGATGTTCCGCAGTGAGGATGCCGCTGCATTCACTTCCCGCTTCTACCATCCCGGCAATATGGTTTTTTTTGTTCTGGGCAATCTGGATTTCAGGCAGGTGGTGCGATGGGCGGAAAAACTCCTCGCGGATATACCTGCCGTGGCAGTGGACAACCACCGTACTCCACCGCCCCTTTATGTACCCGAGCATCTTGTAGTGCATAAGGATACCCACCAGGCACACGTCATGATTGGCAGCCGGGGATATAATGCGTACGATGACAAGCGTACTGCACTCTATCTGCTGAACAATGTCTTGGGCGGGCCGGGCATGAACAGCCGCCTGAACGTTTCTCTCCGCGAACGTCGCGGACTGGTCTATAACGTGGAATCCAACCTGACTTCCTATACCGATACGGGAACTTTCTGCATCTACTTCGGTTGCGACCCTGCAGATTTGGACTACTGCACCCGTCTGGTATACAAGGAACTGAAACGCTTGCGTGATGTCCGGATGACTTCGTCGCAGCTTGCGGCTGCCAAGAAGCAGCTTATCGGGCAAATCGGTGTAGCCTCGGATAATAATGAGAACAATGCGCTGGGTATGGGAAAGACTTTCCTGCATTATAATAAATGCGAAACTTCCGAAGCTGTGTTCCATCGCATTGAACAGCTTACTCCGGAGGCTCTGTTAGAGGTGGCAAACGAGATGTTTGCCGAGCACTATCTTTCGACGCTCATTTATCGTTGACCGTTTTCTTTTATTTGAAGACCTGCAACATAGGACGTCCTATCCATACTTGCGGTTGTTTCAGCCCGAAGATGTGGGCAATAGTGGATGCAACGTCATACTGCATCATGCTTTCGTGGAATTCGCCTCCTTTCTTTATGTTCTTTCCGGAGATGATGAAGGGAGTCTGCATTTCCTGCATGGTCTTGCCTCCATGTCCTTTTTCAATGCCGCCGTGGTCGGCAGTAACGATGAAGATGGTTTCTTTCAGTATGCCTGCCTCTGTAACGGCCTGGATGATACGGCCTACGTAACCGTCAAGCTCTTTCAGCTTGGCATAGTATTCAGGAGTATCGTGTCCGGCTTGATGGCCTACGTGGTCGGGGTTGTCGAAGCAGACAGCAAGCAGGGTCGGATGTTTCTCCTTGATATACTTTTCTGCCATGCCGCATAGGGCTTCGGGATGTTTGTTGTAGTCGGGTGCTTGTGCATGGTGGCTCAGAGAAAGGGTATCCGTCAGATACTTAATGCCGTCCCATTCATACAGGCAGCCTATTTCCGCTTCCGGCCGGGCGTCGCGCAGCAGTTGGAAGATGGTAGGAAATATGCCGTGCTGGTTCAATACGCGTGACGGAAGCTCGGGAGTCCTCGAGCCCCATTGCGTATATCCGTGCAATTCAGGACCGGCCCCCATAAACATGCTTGCCCAGTTGACGGCGCTGGAGGAGGGGAGTACAGTCCGTTTTTCTAATGTATAAGAACCGTTTGCCATCAGTTGCTTGATGTGGGGGATTTCTGCTTGGGGAACGCTATAGGCGCCCCAGCCGTCAAGACCGATGAAAACTACGTGTTTGGCTTTTCCCTTGGCATTGCAGGGAACTGAAAAGAGGCATGCCGCTGCCAGAGTGATGAGTAATGTAAAAGTCAGTTTCTTCATGTTATCTTTAATTTTCGTTTAACGTTATTTGTTCTTTTCCAGTCGTTGCATACTGAATTCGCAGCCACAATACTGCTGATTGTAGAAATCATACACTTTCAGCAGTTGGTTGCGCCGGTCTTGGAGCCCGCCTTTCCGCCAATTCTGTTCCCAGAAGAGGATACCCGGATAGAGCGCGGCGGCACGGTGTCCTGCTTCATTGATTTGTTCCAGGCTTTTCCAGCGCGAAGAGGCGAGGGTGGTGGTGAATACGGAGAAACCATGTTCGGAGGCATAACGCGCAGTCTCCGTGAGGCGCAGCGTGAAGCATTTCAGGCATCGCCCGCCGCGCTCCGGTTCGTTTTCCAATCCTTTTATAGAGTACAGCCAGTGTGCATAGTCATAATCTGCATCGATGAAATCGAGGTTTTTGGAGGTTACGAAACGGATAGCCTCGTTTTTCCTTATCTCATATTCTGCCTGCGGATAGATGTTGGGATTACAGTAGAATACGGTGGGGCGTATGCCGTTTTCCAGCATACACTCGATGATGGCAGAGGAGCAAGGTGCGCAGCACGAATGCAGCAGTACCTTGTGGTCACCGTTGGGTGTTTGAACTTTCAACATTATACTTTCAGTTTAATTTTTCCTTTCACCAGCAGGCCGGTCAGCCCCACAACGACAAGCGAGAACACGAGAGACTTGAGCAGCCCCGGTACACCGCTTCCCAATGCCTCGGGATAGTGCAGATGCAGCAATTGCTGGACAGCATACCAGATGTAAGGAATGATATAGCAGGTCAGCGTTGCCGTACCTGCAGGTTTGATGATATCGAACCGGTTGGCCTTGCCTTTCACGTCCGTCAGCCAGTAGAAGAAACCGAACAGTGGGAAGAACATGGCGAGGCAGTAGAACAGCCATGTCGGTGTGGCTTGTATCTTGGATATAATCCAGAACGGGTGTGAGACGAGGGCAAGGACAAGCATTCCTGCGCCGAGGGCACAAAGTATGCCGATGAACCGTCCCGGCCGTTCCCGGTCGGCATAGCGTTGCATAAGCAGGGAGGTCAGTACGCCGGACATACCGAAGGTATGCAGCGTCCAGTCGCTCGGAATGAAGGGAAGCAGAATAATCCGGCTGCCGTACTCTCCCGGTATCAAGTCCGAATGGCTGACTACGGCAAGCAATACAACCACAAACCAGACAACGGCATTCTTCCGCAGGTTCTCCCGGGTGAACAGGTAGATGCCTGCGCATACCGCATACGTCCAGCCGATAAGTCCGAGGATGCCCCACCAACCTATCTGGAAGGGTTTCCCGTTCATGTCCTTGTAGATGACGAGGAAGGCGAGCAGCAGCACGCCTGCCGTTTTCATTGCGGTGAAAAGGGTCTTTTTCGTTCCTTCCGCTTTGGGATATACCCCCCAGGTGAGGAAGAAACCGATGACCATCAGGATGGAGAACCATTGGTGCGATAGACCGCCTTCGATGCCTCCGCTGTTCAGTGAAAACAGTCCCATGGCAATCAGCGCCACTGTCCGCCGGAAGATATGGGTCACGACTTGCAGAGTGTTGTCTCCCTTCCTGTACCTGTTTTGTATGGCAAAGGATACGGACATTCCCATGCAGAAAAGGAAAGCAGGGAAGATGGTGTCGGAGAATCCCATCATGTCTTCGTCCATCTTGGCATGCATCAGCCAGTGTGGCACGTTTTTCAGCCCGGGAATGTCGTTGACGAAGAGCATGAGGAACATGGTGAGTGCGCGGAATACGTCTACCGCGACAACTCGTTGGGGGGGTGTTAAGCTTTTCATGATAGACAATCTGTTTGGGGGTTTTTAAATGCAAATATAGGGAACTATTCTTTCCGATGCTATTTCTTTGCAGGATTTCTTCGTATATTTGCATGAACTTTATGGTCATGGAAAGGAGATTATTTACTTTTTGTTTTCTTGTCGTCGTGATATGGCAAAGTGTGGCTTTGGCTGCCGGCACGCCCTCCTTTACTGCACTCACCTCCTCTTTGGATGAGGCTATCGAGGCGCACCGGCACTATGCCGCCCAGCGTGAAGGACGCATTGCCCGGCTGAGGCGTCGATTGCTGGATGCCGATACCACCAATCTCTCTTTTTTCCGATGGAATGGGGAAATCTACAAGGAATACAAGGCCTATGTCTGCGATTCGGCCATCCATTACCTCCACGTCAATCTGAATTGGGCAGAGCGCTATGGCCAACGGAATGCAGCGCTCGAGACAAGGCTGGAACTCGCCCACCTGATGGCTTCGGCAGGCATGTACGAGGAAGCCGCCGAACTCTTGAGGCAGATAGACAAATCCTCCTTTCCCGCTCATCTGCTGCCGGATTATTACAATTGTTATCATAAACTTTACACGGAGCTGAGTTTCTATACGCTGGACGATTCTTTCAAGAAGCGTTATCAAGCCTTGGCTGTCCATTATGACGACTCTCTGGTGCAGGTACTTCTGCCTTCGTCGCCCCTCTACCTGGAACGTATGGAGACGCGGGAGGCTGCTGCCGGCCATCTGGACGAAGCCTTAAGTATCAATGACGCGCGCCTGGCACATGCAGAACCCAATACTCCCGAATATGCACTGGTGACCTATCAGCGCTCATTGCTCTACCGACGGCTTGGCAACCGGGAGGAAGAGAAACGCTACCTCGCCTTGTCTGCACTTACCGATATCCGCCTGAGTATCACAGACCATGCTTCACTCTGGAATCTGGCGGAACTTCTCTATGAAGAAGGAGACATGGAGCATGCCTATCGCTACATCCGTTTCTCGTGGGACGAGACCAACCGCTACAACGCCCGTAGCCGCAGCCTCCAGACTGCGGGTATCCTTTCGCTGATAGACCTTACCTACCAAGCCATGCGCGAGCGGCAGAACGACCGGCTCCGCTTGTATCTCTGGTTCATCAGTACCCTGATTGTGCTGCTGGCTGTGGCGGTGGTCTTTATCTATCGGCAGATGCGTCGCCTCTCTGCTGCGAGGAATAATTTGGAGCAGACCAACGAGCAGCTGCAACTGTCAAACAATATCAAGGAGGAGTATGTGGGACGTTTCATGAACCTTTGCTCCATCTACATCAACCGCCTGGATACCTACCGGCGGATGGTCAACAAGAAAATCTCTGCCGGCCAGATGGACGAGTTGCTGAAAATGGTACGCTCCCGCGAAGTGCTGGACACCGGATTGAAGGAACTCTATGAAAACTTTGATATCGCCTTCCTGCATCTTTTTCCCGATTTTGTGGATAAATTCAACGACCTGCTGCAACCGGAAGAACGCATCGTGCTTCGTAAAGGTGAATTGCTGAATACGGAACTCCGCATTTTCGCCTTGATTCGTCTGGGCATCGACGACAGTTCGCAGATTGCAGAATTCCTTCGTTACTCCGTAAACACCATCTATAATTACCGCGCCAAAGTGAAGAACAAAGCGCGTATCTCGCGCGAGGATTTCGAAATGAGGCTGATGCAGATACGTTGACAATACGTCAGACAGATTATCCGAATCCACTTTTTAGCTTTCTCCATTCCAGTTTATATTTTTGGTTATTAGATGTTTATGCTCTTTCCTCCTTTTCAGCTCTCCACCTATTCCCAATTCGCCGGCATGGGATATTCTTATCTTTCCTAACTTTGGGGAAGTAAAAATAAATATCGCGACTAATACTATAACCCCAAAAAATAATTACCATGAAACATCTATTAGCTACAAGCATTTCCATCGCCTTGCTGTCTTTGGGCCTTGCGGGATGCAGTGAGAAACAAGCGGCAAAAGAAGTAACTCAAGATGCATTCGTAACCATTCAGGGCCAAGACCTGATAAAGCCCGACGGAACCAAACTCTTCATCATGGGCACCAACCTCGGCAATTGGCTGAATCCGGAAGGCTACATGTTCAGGTTCAGCAAGACCAACTCGGGCCGTTTCATCAACGAGATGTTCTGCCAGCTGGTGGGACCGGATTTTACCGCCGACTTCTGGAAGGCATTCAAGGACAACTACATAACGCGCGAAGACATCCGCTTCATCAAGAGCCGGGGTGCCAACACCATCCGTCTGCCTTTCCATTACAAACTGTTTACGGACGAGGACTATATGGGGCTGACCACCGCCCAAGACGGCTTTGCCCGCGTAGACAGCCTTGTAGACTGGTGTCGTGAGTCGGACTTGTATCTCATCCTCGACATGCACGACGCCCCCGGCGGACAGACGGGCGACAACATCGACGACAGCTACGGTTATCCCTGGCTGTTCGACAGCGAAGCCAGCCAGCAACTCTATTGCGACATCTGGCGCCGGATAGCCGACCGCTACAAGAACGAACCGGTCATCCTCGGTTACGAACTCTTCAACGAGCCCATTGCCCCTTACTTCGAGAACATGGAAGAACTCAACTCTAAGCTGGAAGATGTATATAAGAAAGGAGTAGCCGCCATCCGCCAGGTAGACAACAACCACATCATCCTGCTGGGCGGCTCGCAATGGAACGGCAATTTCAAGCCTTTCAAAGACTCCAAGTTCGACGACAAGATAATGTACACCTGCCACCGTTACGGAGGCGAACCCACCCAGGCTGCCATCCAGACGATTATCAACTTTCGCGACAGTGTGAACCTGCCCATGTACATGGGTGAGATAGGCCACAATACGGACGAATGGCAGGCCGCCTTCTGCCAGACGATGCGCGAGAACAACATCGGCTATACCTTCTGGCCCTACAAGAAGATGGACGGCTCCTCTTTCGTCGGCATCACTCCGCCGGAAAACTGGGCAAACATCGTGTATTTCTCCGAAGCACCGCGTGCCACGTACAAGGAAATCCGTGAGGCACGTCCCGCGCAGGCCATGGCCCGCAAGGCGATGACGGACTTCATCGAGGCATGCAAACTGAAGAATTGTGTGGTTCAGGAGGGCTATATCCGGTCATTGGGAATGAAGTAGCGGGTGCTGCCTCGCTCCAAACCGGTTGCAAGCAGGCTGCAAATAGGCTGTAAGCATATTGCAAGCATATTGTGAGCAGACTGCAAATAGGCTGTAAGCAGTACGTATCAAATCCCGGAGGTGAGATGCCGGGACTAGCTGCGCACACCATAGGACTGAGTACCCCAAAACACCCGGGCTTAAAGACCTCAGTTCCTATGTGGTAGGGGCTAATTCATATTCCCTTCTATATTGGGAATTATCAATAGTACGGACTGATAATGCAACAACCTGATAATACGGCAACTTGATTATATAACAACTTAATAATGCAACAACCTAATTATCCAACAATGAGAAAAGTATTATTCGGCTTGGCTCTGGCTGCTGCCGCGCTTCCTCTTTCGGCGCAACAGCAGCCCGTCTATCTGGACGCAAGCAAACCTATCGAAGAAAGAGTGGAAGACGCCTTGAGCCGTCTGACCCTGGAAGAGAAAGTAAAGCTGACCCATGCGCAAAGCAAGTTCAGCAGTGCAGGCGTGCCCCGTTTGGGCATTCCCGATGTATGGACGGACGACGGTCCTCACGGCATACGTCCCGATGTGCTGTGGGATGAGTGGGAACAGGCCGGGTGCACCAACGACTCCTGCGTGGCTTTCCCTGCCCTGACCTGCCTGGCAGCAACCTGGAACCCCGAAATGTCTCTCCTTTACGGACAGAGCATCGGCGAAGAGGCGCGCTATCGCAACAAGTCCGTCTTGCTGGGGCCCGGTGTCAACATTTACCGTACACCGCTCAACGGACGCAACTTCGAGTACATGGGCGAAGACCCCTATCTGGCCGGAAAGATGGTGGTGCCTTATATCCGGGGCGTGCAGCAGAACGGCGTGGCTGCCTGCGTCAAACACTTTGCCTTGAACAATCACGAAGTGAACCGCCATACCACCAATGTGATTGTAGACGACCGTGCCCTTTATGAGATCTATCTGCCAGCCTTCAAGATGGCCGTGCAAGAGGGTGGAGCGTGGAGCATCATGGGTGCCTACAACCTTTACAAAGGCCAACATCTTTGTCACAACCAATACACATTGAACGATATATTGAAAGGCGAATGGGGATTCGACGGTGTAGTCATCTCGGACTGGGGAGGCACGCACGACACCCGGCAAGCCATTACCAACGGACTCGACATGGAGTTCGGCAGCTGGACCAACGGACTCTCGAACGGTGCCAGCAACGCATACGATAACTATTATCTGGCAAATCCCTATCTGAACCTTATCCGCGAGGGCAAGGTAGGCACCAAGGAGCTGGACGACAAGGTGCGCCGCATCCTGCGCCTTATCTTCCGCACGGCGATGAATCCCCACCGTCCGTGGGGAAGCATGCTCTCTGCAGAGCATTACGAGGCTGCCCGCCGCATCGGCGAAGAGGGCATCGTGTTGCTGAAGAACAAGGGCAATCTGCTTCCGATAGACCTGAACCGCGCCGAAAAGATCCTGGTAGTGGGCGAGAATGCCATCAAGATGATGACCGTGGGCGGCGGCAGCTCTTCGCTGAAGGTGCAGCGCGAGCTCTCTCCGCTGGACGGCATCAAGCAGCGTGTGGCCGGCAAGGCCCGGGTGGTATATGCCCGCGGCTACGTGGGCGATGCAAGCGGCGAATACAACGGGGTGGTGACCGGACAGAATCTGAAGGATGACCGTACTCCCGAAGAGCTGATAGCCGAAGCCGTGAAAGAGGCCCGGGATGCCGATTACGTTATCTTCATCGGCGGCCTGAACAAGAGCAACGGCCAAGACTGCGAGGACTCCGACCGTAAGGGTCTGGGCTTGTCCTACGGTCAGGATGCCGTTATCTCCGCACTGGCCGGGGCCAACAAGAACCTGATTGTCGTCAACATCTCCGGCAACGCCATCGCCATGCCCTGGGTAGACGAAGTGCCTGCCATCGTGCAAGACTGGTATCTGGGTTCCGAGGCCGGCCACTCGCTGGCAGCCATTCTCATGGGCGATGTCAATCCCAGCGGCAAGCTTCCGTTCACCTTCCCCGCGAAGCTGGAAGACTGCCCCGCCCACAGCCTGGGCCAATATACCGGCAAGCGGAGCAGAGACATCATCGACATCAGGTACAATGAGAGCATCTTCGTGGGCTACCGTTGGGCCGACAAGCAGAAGAACCTCAAGCCCCTCTTCCCCTTCGGCCACGGTTTGAGCTATACCACTTTCGAATATGGCAAGCCGACGGCCGACGCCACCACCATGCAGACCGACGGCAAGCTGACCGTGAAGCTGACCGTAAAGAATACCGGCACGCGCGAAGGGCAGGAAGTGGTGCAGCTCTACATCAGCGACAAGAAGTCCTCTCTGCCCCGTCCCGTCAAGGAGCTGAAAGGCTTCCGCAAGGTGAGGCTGGCTCCGGGCGAAGCGAAGGAAGTCACCTTCACCATCGACAAGGAGGCGCTTAGCTTCTTCGACGATGCCCGCCATGCCTGGGTGGCCGAGCCGGGCAAGTTCGAGGCTGTCATAGCAGCATCGGCGGCCGATATAAAGGGAGTGGTTCCTTTCGAATTGAAATAAGGCAGGTTGCTTTTGGGTATATAATACCGGAGTAATTGAACGCGGAGACATTAGGGTACAGAGTCCCTTTGTGTCTCTGCGTTTTTCTTTTCTGCATCTCGTCTGCATTTTAGAGAGAAAGATGATTCTATTGAAATCCGAACCATATTAGGTAAAGAAACAGATGGGTTATAGTAGGTAATTACTAAAATTCCTCTAATTTTGCATGCTTCGTCTATGATGACTAAAGGTTGCACTTATATAAAATCAAAAAAAATCTCATGGTTAGTAACATGAATTGTAACAGTTGTCCGGAAAAAAATGCGCTGCCGTATGATGCTGCAAATGCTACCAGTATATTCGAATATAGCAAGGGACTGTTAGGCAAAACACTGCGTGAATTTGCTGACAAGGGATATGAACGTAGAAAAGGTAAGGGGGGAATTGGTCAAATGGTTGAGAACCTTTATTTTTTACTTGAGACCAATAATAATCCCGAAGCGGATTTTTCGCAGGCTGGAATGGAATTGAAATGTACTCCCTTGAAGCTCGGAAAGAATAAGGACTATCTTGTCAAGGAACGCCTTGTTTGTAATATGATAAACTATTGTGATGTTGTAAATGAAGATTTTGAACATTCGCATTTTTATCTCAAATGCCAATTGATGTTGTTATTATTCTATCTATATCGCAAGGGTTATGATAATCTGGATTTGGAGTTTGTCTTTTCTGTATTATGGAAACTTCCGGAGAAGGACTTGTTGATTATTCGACATGATTATGAGTTGATTGTAGATAAGATTAAACGTGGTGAGGCACATTTGTTATCCGAAGGTGATACGATGTATCTTGGAGCTTGCAGGAAAGGACAAAAAGGAGATAGCCTGATGGCACAGCCGAATTCGGAGGTTAACGCTCCACGACGTGCTTTCAGTTTGAAGATGGCCTATATGCGTACTGTTTTGCAGTATGTCGTGAATGTAGGCGAAAAGGCTGTGGCAAATTTCGGATTGTCTGAGAATCCATTGCTTACTTCTCAGGATTTGAGTAAAAATAGCTTTGATGAGATTGTCTTAAAACGTTTCAAACCGTATATGGGTAAAAACTATGAGGCTATTGCCAAAGATAAAAAGGTGGACATTTCAAATAATCCAAAGAATAAATTTGCAATGATTGCCAATGCTGTCGTTGCATCTGGCAAATGCTCGAATGTCAATCGTTCTGAAGAGTTTCTGAAAGCCGGGCTTATGATGAAAACTGTCCGAGTGCAGGCCGATGGTATTATTAAAGAAGCCATGTCGTTTGAGAATATTGACTATATGGAGGTTGCCGAATGTGGGAATTGGTATGAATCCAGGCTCTATGAGTTATATTCAAGTCGATTTTTATTCGTTGTTTTCAGAGAACGGCATAAAGGGAAAGGGGACTATGAGCTTGATGACGCATTTTTTTGGACTATGCCCCAATCCGACCTGGAATGTGCTGAGGTATATTGGGAACATATCAAGAAGAATATCTTGGAAAGTCATATCTCAGAGGACTATTGGTGGAAAGCTTGCGATAGAAAGAAGTTCCATGTACGGCCAAAAGCCCAGAAAGCAAAAGACATTGCACCTACGCCTGACGGGAAAGGTGCAAAGAAGTTTTGCTATTGGTTTAATAATGACTACGTAAGAGAGATTGTAGAACAAAGACAAGACGAAAAACGGTAAAAATGAGTAATCAGATACGTGTTGTAGAACTTTTTGCAGGTGTAGGAGGCTTCCGGATTGGCTTGGAAGGTGCGTCGGATGCTTATCAAACCATTTGGAACAATCAATGGGAACCATCGACCAAACGTCAAGATGCTTCATTGGTGTATAAGGCCCGTTTCGGCTGTAAAGGGCATTCGAATCGTGATATAAATACAGTGCCGACAGAGGAGATTCCCAATCATGACCTTTTGGTAGGCGGTTTCCCTTGTCAAGACTATTCTGTAGCTGCCACTTTGAGCCGCTCCGGTGGTATTGAGGGGAAAAAGGGGGTATTGTGGTGGCAAATCTATCGTATTCTTGAAGAGAAAGGCGAGAGTCGCCCTGATTATATTTTCTTTGAGAATGTAGATAGGCTGATAAACTCTCCGGCAACCCAACGTGGCCGTGATTTCGCTATTATTCTTGCATCGTTGTCCGACCTTGGCTATGTGGTGGAATGGCGGGTAATCAATGCTGCCGATTATGGAATGCCGCAACGTCGGCGCCGGACTTATATTGTGGGGTATCGTAAGGGTTCGGTCGTGGCAAACCGGATTGAAGGAATGGAGGATTGGGTACTATATGATGGAGTAATGGCTCAATCTTTTCCTTTCAAACAGAAAGAGAAGACATTGTCCGCCTTTGATATAAAGGGGAGTGTCCAGGAAGTTTCTGCAACTTTCAATCAAGGAAAGAGAGAGAGTCCTTTTGGCAATGCAGGTATGATGATGGACCGGCATGTGTTTTCTGTAGATGCTGTAGCTATGTATGAGGGTACTTTCCAGACATTAGGCGACAATTTGGTCAGTGAAGAATTTGTTCCGGAAGACTTTTTTATTTCTGAAGAAGAATTGCCTAAATGGCAGTACGAGAAAGGGGCGAAGAAAATAAACCGTGTTTCCAAGGAGGGATATGAGTATGTTTTTTCTGAAGGTGGAATGGCTTTTCCCGATAGTTTGGACAAACCGTCGCGTACGATGATTACCGGTGAAGGAGGAGCTGCCCCGTCCCGTTTCAAACATGTGGTGCAGACTCCGTCCGGGAGGTATCGTCGTCTTATCCCCATTGAATTGGAACGGTTGAATATGTTCCCCGATAATCATACGTTTCATCCTGAAGTTTCGGATGGACGTCGCGCTTTTCTCATGGGGAATGCACTTGTATGTGGTATCGTTGAACAAATAGGAAAAAGCCTTTATCGGTTCATTTATAATGAAGCGCCTGTATCTTCACGTCCTATTCATATACAACGTGATGCACATCCGACGTTGGATTTGAATTTATTCACTGAGGAAACGAAAAAAATTGCTGCAAATGCTCCAAGGAAAACATATATCCTTGATGGAACGAAACGGCTTCTTATTGGGCTGGTCAAATTAGACAATCAAGATTATTTCTTGAATGGAACTCCCACAAAGATATACTATACGGGGAAGGCAAAATCTTTTCCGTCCACTATTTCTTTGAATAAGCTTTATTATTTTATGCCTTATATAAAAGGTAAGGGGGTTCGTGATCTCTATCTTATCCGTATAGCCCGGATTGGAAGCAAGGCGGAAATTTATAAAGAGAGTGGGGATACTGAACCGAGATTGGTATTGGAATTGGAATTTCTGGAAAGTTTGCCCGAATATAAGCTTATCAGGCTTGCTATATTCAATACATATACAGATACTATCTTAAACCGAGTGATTGAATGATTTGAAGTTCTTGCTATTTACTCCCTCTTGTTGTTTCGTTCCTGATATATTGGGGATTGAACGCAGAGATACAGAGGAAGCTGCTTCATGCTACGTTCAAGGCTGCCTCAGTATGTTTGAGAAGACGTTTAATCCCTTACACCTGATATTACCTTCCAAGTAGGATGAGAGTGCCTCGTACCCTATCTTAAGCATTTTTGATGCCATAGGTTTGCCTGTTGTTGTCTTGTTCATTTTCCGGTAGCTTCAGACAAACAAGAAAAGGTATTTGTTTATATAAAGGAACCGTTGAACTACAATATTGTTTGCAGTTCAACGGCTTCTTGCAGAGTATATAAGAAAAGAAATCTTATTCCTCCATCGACTTTGCAATGCCCATCTCCAGTCCGCGCAGCTCTGCCAGTCCGCGCAGGCGGCCGATGCAAGAGTATCCGGGGTTGGTCTTCTTCTTCAGGTCGTCCACCATTTGGTGTCCGTGGTCGGGACGCATCGGGATGGAGACGCCACGGCATTGTTGCAGTTCAAGGAAAGCCTTCATCACGTGATACATGTCCACGTCGCCTTCCAGGTGATTGGCCTCGTGGAAGTTGCCTTCGGCGTCGCGTTGCGTGCTGCGCAGGTGCACGAAGTGGATGCGGTGGGCAAACTGCCGCATGATGGCCGCACAGTCGTTGGCGGCGCTCACGCCGAGCGAGCCGGTGCAGAGGCAGAGGCCGTTGCTCCTGTTGGGGACGGCGTCGACCAGTGCCTGAAAGTCGGCAGCGCAGCTCATGATGCGCGGCAGGCCGAGGATGGAGCAGGGCGGGTCGTCCGGATGGATGACGAGCACGACGCCCGCTTCGTCGGCCACCGGGGCGATTTCCTTCAGGAAGTAAATCAGGTTGGCGCGCAGACGCTCCGGAGTGATGTCTCTGTAGCGGTCCAGTTCGTGCTGAAACAGCTCCAGGGTGAAGCTCTCTTCCGAGCCGGGAAGCCCGGCAATGATGTTGCGCACAAGCAGTTGCCTGTCTGCCTCCGTCATCTCCTCGAAGCGGGCACGGGCCTTGGCCTTTTCTTCGTCGGTGTATTCGGCCTCGGCACCGGGGCGGCGCAGCAGGAAGAGGTCGAAGGCGATGAAGGCGGCGCGTTCGAAGCGGAGGGCGCGGCTGCCGTCGGGCAGTTCGTAGGCAAGGTCGGTGCGCGTCCAGTCCAGCACGGGCATGAAGTTGTACGTGACGGTGTTGATGCCACACTTGCCCAGGTTGCGCAAGCTTTCCTTATAGTTGTCGATATACTTCCGGAAGTCTCCGGTTTGGGTCTTGATATGCTCGTGCACGGGCACGCTCTCTACTACAGACCATCGCAGGCCGACGGACTCAATCATTTCTTTCCGTTTCCCGATCTCCTCTACCGTCCATATCTCTCCGTTTGGAATATGGTGCAAGGCGTTCACAATGCCGGTGGCTCCGGCTTGTTTTATGTCCCAAAGGCTTACCGGGTCGTTGGGACCGTACCAGCGCCAGGTTTGTTCACAAAGTATCATAATGTATGTAAGTTTGCCTCCCCGCCCCCTTGAGGAGGAGGGGTGAGTGTATGTTTTCTCGGTTCTGTTCATGTATTCTTCAAAACGGACTCTCGAAAGAGCGCTGAAAAGAATTTCCGTTTCCCTCCGGGGGGATGCTACATGGCGAATGCGTTGAATCCTCCGTCTACTACGGCCACCGTGCCTGTGACAAAGGCCGAGGCATCGCTGATGAGGTATTGTATCGTTCCGCAAAGCTCCTCGGCACGGCCCATGCGTCCGAAGGGAGTTTGGCGAATCACATCTTGCCCGCGTTCCGTGTAGCTTCCGTCCGGGTTCGTCAGCAGGGCGCGGTTTTGCTCCGTGAGGAAGAATCCGGGGGCGATGGCATTCACGCGGATGCCTTCGCCAAACTTCCTGGCAACTTCGGCAGCCATGAAGGCGGTGAAGTTCGAGATACCCGCTTTGGCGGCGGCATATCCGGCCACGCGCGTCAGGGGGCGGAAGGCTGCCATGCTGGAAAAGTTGACGATGGCGCCGCGCTTCTGCTCCACCATCGGGCGGAGGAAGACTTGTGTGGGCAGCACGGTGCCCGTCAGGTTCAATTCCAGCACCCGTTGAAACTCCTCTGTCTTCAAGTCGAAGATGGTGCCCGTGGGGGCGATGGTGGCGCCCGGCATGTTTCCGCCGGCGGCGTTCAGCAGGGCGTCTATGCGGCCGTAGGCGGCGAGTATGTCGCTCAGGTTCTGCTCCAGGCGTGCGCGGTCGGTCACGTCGGTGGTCAGGAAGAGGGCTTCGCCGCCGGCTGCCTTGATGTCTGCCGCGAGGGCGTGTCCCACTTCTGCTTTGCGGCCCAGGATGACTACTTTGGCGCCCTCCTCTGCGAGGTGCAGGGCGATGGCCCTTCCCAATACGCCCGTTCCGCCGGTGATGACCACTACGCGGTGTTTGATGTCGAATAGGTTTTTCATACGATGTTTTGTCTACTGATTTTGTATTTTTTCGGTTCGATATTGCAAAATTATGGAATTCTCTTTAGAGTTCTCCTTATTTTCCGACTGAAATGAAGGCGGTGCCGCATATTTCTTCCTTGCAGCGGGCGCTTACCACTACCGGAACGTGGCTCTTGACGTAGATGCCTGCCCGTCCGCCCGTGGCTTGCAGGAGTTGCGACCCGTGGGCGGTTCCTTGGTTTCGGAGCAATGCTTCGCTGTCCGTGCAGCCGAATTCGATGAAGTGGCAGGCGTCGAGGCAGGGGATGCCGTCCTTGTCCAGCAGTTCGGCCTGTACCAGTATGGTTTCTTCGTCCACCTTGGCCTGTGTCAGGCGTACTTGGGCGGGGGCACCCCAAGGCTGTGTCTGGTAGGTCTGGTGTATCTTGTCGCGCAGGCAGGGCTTGTTGTCGCGGTAGGCGATGGCTTCAATTTCGTTTTCTCCCTCCTTCAGCACGGCGTTCCAGTGGAATCCGGCGGCAGGATAGTCTTGGCTGTCGCGCTTTTTCCGTCCTAAGGAGATGCCGTTGACGAAGAGTTCTGCTTCGGGGCAGTTGGAGTAAACGAGGATTTCCTTCGCCTCGCCCGCCTTGCCCCACCGCACAGGCCAGGAGTGCCCGTAGATGTGCAGCATCGGTTCGTGGCTCCAGTAGCTTTGGAAGACGTAGTAGCTCTCTTTGGGTGTGCCGTCGCGCTGCACTACGCCCTTTTGGTTGACGTAGGGGATGGGGTTCAGCGGGCGTAGCGGGGTGGAGAAGTCCTTGAAGGTCCAGAAGGCGCTTCCGGTGAGCCAAGGCATCTGCTCCTGCTCTTTCAGGTGCCAGTCGAAGAGGCGGACGATGTACGATTCGCTCCAGTCGCCGTTGCGGTCGCCCGCTTCGATGTCGAAGGAGGAGCCGTGTTTTGTCATTTGCTCCTCGGCGTGGCGTCCGGCGTGGCTGTCGCCGCCCCATTCGGCATGGATGAAGCGGGGCACGCTCTCGAAGCCCGCTTGTACCATCTCGCGGTAGTTGCGGAAGCGCCGCCCGTACCAGCCTGCCCAGATGCTGGGCGAATACACGTCCACGATGTCGCGGCAGAAGTCGCAACGGCGGATGACGGTGGGACGGGTGGGGTCAAGTCGGTGCGCGAGGTCGTTCAGTTCGCCCATAAAGGTGCGGATGCTGTCCGTGTCGAACTCCTCGAAGTCGCCCGGCCAGTCGTTTTCGTTGCCCATGCCCCAAAGGATGACGCAGGGGTGGTTGCGGTGCTGGCCGATCATATTGGTGAGCATGCGGCGTGCCTGTTCGCGGTACTTCTCGCCGCCCAGTCCGCCACGGCACCACGGAATCTCTTCCCACACCAGAAGCCCCAGCTTGTCGCAGAGGCGGAGGATGATTTCCGACTGCTGGTAGTGCCCCAGGCGGATGAAGTTGGCGCCCATTGCCTTGATTTGCTTCATTTCGGCAATCATCATCTCTTCGGTGAGGGCGGCACCTACCCCGGCGTGGTCTTCGTGGCGATGGGTGCCGCGTAGCAACAGCCGTTGCCCGTTGAGGTAGAAGGGTCCTTTCTCCTCGAAGCGGATGTGGCGGAAGCCGAAATGCTCCGTGTGGGTCAGCAAGGTGTCGGTGCCTCCCGCAATGAGTTGGGCCCGGAAGGTGTAGAGGGCGGTGCTGTCGGGACTCCAGAGCGTGGGGCTTTTCAGGGCGAACCAGGCGCGGCAGGTGTCTTGCAGCGGGTAGCAGTCTTGGTAAATCTTCCTTCCTTCGGGCGAGAGGACGGTAATCATCAGTTCAGGCACTTCTTCGGACGGGGAGGCGGAGAGGGGACGTTCGGTAGTGACCTGCCACTCCACCTTGCCCAGCTTGTCGCCGGGAGTTGTCCGGGCGTTTATCTGCACTTGCCCGATGGAATGTGCGGGGGTATAAACCAAGTTGACATAGCGGTAGAGACCTCCGTAGAGGTTGAAGTCGGACATGTCGGAGGGAATTGTTTCCGTGTCGCGGCTGTTGTCGCAACGGATGGCGACGGGTATCTTCCCACCGAAGCGTTCGCGGCAGGCGGGGTTGGAGCGGAACTGTTCCACAGCTTCCGTGATGTCGGCTTTCCATTCGTCGTATCCGCCGGTGTGCGAGGCCACAAGGGTGGTGTAGACGTAGACTTCGGTGTTCTGTCCCGCGCCTTCAAACTCCAGGTAGATGCGCCCGTCTTGATAAGGGCTGTTTATATGGAGGGTGGTGCGATACCATCCGGCGCCTTGGTAGTAGTTCGTGTAGGGGTCTACCGCATCTTCGGCGTTGAAGCAATGGGGCAGGGTCACCTTCTGCCAGAGGGGGACGGCTTCGGGTTTTCCGGTTCCGGGCACGGGGCGCATCACTTCCCAGATGCTGCCCATGTCCTGACGGATGAACTCCCAACCCGTCGTAAGACGTTGTTTGCGGTCGGTGGGGATGAGGGCGGAAATGCTGTTTGCCCATAGGCAGGCAAGCAACAGGCAGAGTAGGTTTTTGAGTGTCTTCATATAGGGTATATTGTATGAATTGTCAGACACCGGACTTTGTCGTGTCAGAATCCAGTGTCTGACGGCTCAAACACCGGACTCTGACGGCTCAAGGTCCAGTGTTTGATAAATGATGTTAAGTGGTTGATAATCAGAGGTGGTTATTCCGCGTCCAGTGCCCTTTTCCGTGCCAGTGCCTCCAGATAGTAGTAGTCGGCATAGTTCAGCGGCACGTCTATCTCGCTTCCGCCGGGGTGGTGTCCGGTGGAGTGGAGAAGGAGGAAGCCGTAGTGCGTGCCCGGCTGTGCCTGGTAGTGGCTGTTGAGGCTGGCAACAATCTTGTCGGCTGTGGCACGGTAGTGGCGGCCCTTCTCGGGAGCCACGTAGGTGCAGAGTTCGTACAGACCGGAGGCGATGAGTGCGGCCGCGGAGGCGTCGCGCGGCACGTCGGGGTTCACGTTGTCGGGCGTGAGGTTGTTGATGTTGTCCATCTTCATGTCCCAGTAGGGCACGCCGTCGGCAGGCATGTGGGGCAGTGAGAGGAAGAAGTCGGCTATGTTTTCGCTCTGCTTCAGGTAGGCGGGGTTGCGTGTGAAGCGGTAGCACATGGCGTAGCCGTAGAGGCCCCAAGCCTGTCCGCGGCTCCAGAAGGAGTCGTCCGAGTGTCCCTGATGCGTGCATTTCAGGCGGACGTCGCCCGTTTCGGGGTCATAGTCCACTACGTGATAAGACGAGTGGTCGGGCCGGAAGTGGTTCTTCATCGTGGTGTTGGCGTGGTCCACTGCCACCTTCCAGTAGACGGAGTCGCCGGTGAGCTGGGTGGCGCGGAACAGCATTTCGAGGTTCATCATGTTGTCGATGATGACGGGATACTTCCACTTGTCGCGGTTGTGGTCCCACGAGCGGATGCTCTTCACCTTGGGGCTGTAGCGGGTAATCAGCGTGCGGGCGCTCTGGATGACTACATCCTTATAAGACTGCTCACCCGTCAGTTCGTAGGCCTTGCCGAAGCTGTCGTACATCATGAAGCCCAGGTCGTGCGTGCCTTTGTGCCATTTGGCCTCTTCGATGGGCCAGGTCCAGGAGATGGCCGACTGCCGCCAGAAGTCGCTGTGTGTGTAGGCATACATCTGCCACAGGGAGCCGGGGAAGAAGCCCGAGCACCAGTCGTGGGGGTGTATCATGGCCAGCGAGCCGTCTTTGGCAATGGTACGTGGCACTACGCGGCGGCGTGCGGCGTTCTTCTGCTCCTTGCGTGCCTTGTCGGCGCACTGCATGGCGAGTTGCAGCTGTCCGGCGGCGAAGGCGTAGGCGTGGTCCGCTTCGGTGGCTTGCACGTAGAGCAGGTTGAAGCGGTCGCTCAGGTCCAGCGTGCGGCAGTCGTTGTACAGGCGCAGGTAATCCTTGCGTGTGGGGTTGAGCCAGGTGGCGGTGCGGTAGAGGTCGCGGCAGAAGTTCTGTTGTGCTTCTTCCCATCCGCTTATCTGCCGGTAGGGCCATGTGCCCGAATCCTTGCCCATGTATTGTGCCAGAAAGTCCATCGCCTTGTAGAAGCTATGCCCGTCGTGTGCGGCAAGGGCTTCGGTGTCCATGTTCAGGTTGCGTGCCATGGTGAGGAGGTCGAGGATGTGGGTCAGGTTGTACTGTGAGTAGTGGAAAGCCAGTGTGCGGGTCAACTCGTGGGGCTGCTTGCCGTCCGTGTCAATCTGCTTGGCGATGCGGCGTGCGGGCAGGGCGTTGATGATGTCGATGGCTTGCTGCTGTTTGCCTCCGTAGAGCGAGAAGGCGGCTATCTGCACGTCGTAGGCGATGCTGTGGTTGTTCTTGCATTCCGCCTCTTCCTTGCCTTGCGGGCTGGAGAGCATCCAGTGGGTCAGTTGGGCGAACCAGGCCTTGAGTTGTTTGCTGTCTTTGGCGGTGAATGCTTTCGATGGTTCCAAGAGGGCCACGGCATCCAGCATCTCTACAAAGGAGTAGGTGTCTATCAGGCCGTAGGAGCGTCCTTTGTCGTTGTTGTGGCCCGGTGTCACTTGGGCATATTCCAGATTGGGGTTCATGCGGGTCTCTTTGTTGAGGAACCACACGCGGAGCAGTTCCGTAGCCTTTTGTGCGTAGCGCTCTTCTCCGCTGAAGTACCAGGCGAGGGCAAGGGTGGTGACACGGTTGGCGGTGGCTCCCAGACGGTTGCGGTCCAGCTTGTTCAGTTCGGGGTTCGATATGCCGTCGCGGTTGATGTAGGGCAGTCCGTGGGGTTTGGCGGGGTCGGGCCAGTAGTAGCGGGCCTGGCTCATGTAGTCGTGCTTGTCTCCGCTGGCAGGAGTCTTCTCCTTCATCATCACGGAGAGGGGTTCGGCATCCAGCAGACGGGTGGCTTCGGCTTTCAGTGCCTGGTAGGAGTGGGCATAGAAAGGCTTGTCGATGGATTGCTTCACGCTTTGCAGGTGGTCGGTGTTCCAGATGGACTGGGCTTGTGCGCCCGGCATCCAGAGGAGGAGGGCAAGTGCCCATTTGGTTGCTTTCTGTTTCATGGGTTTATGGGTTTTGTTATAAGTTTGTTTTCTGTGGGCGGCGCGGGTTCTTGATGTTTAATTCCTGTGCCTTATCTTGATTCCGTTCAGGAAGCTGTTTCCGCTTCGGGCATGGAATTTGATTTCGAGATGGTCTGTATCGTTGTCGACGATGTATTTCTTTCGCAAGGCGCGGAAGTAGCCGCTTGTGCGGCAGGGGGAGAGGGCATCTTCCACGGTCTTTCCGTTGATAGTGATGCGGAAGGCGTTCTCGCGGTTCTCTTGCTGTCCCTCGCGGCCCAGCAGGTAGGCTGTGGAGCTGTTCCGGCGGTAGATGTCGGTGAAGAGCAGTTCTACTTCGTAAACACCTTGGGGCACGTCGAAGCGGTAGCCTTCAAGGCCGTTGCGCAGGGTCTGGAACAGCGGGCCGTCGGTCGTCAGGCCGATTTCGGTCTGCGTGCCCGCTTCCTTGCCGCCGAGATAGCCCCAGCTGCCCGGAGTGTAGGGCTGGTCGGGAACCCAGGTCAGGTGACTCTCGTCGGAGGTGAAGAAGCAATGGCTGCCTACGTTGACGGCAAGTTCCAATCCGTTCAGATTGGTTTTGTCCAGCCTGTCGGGGATGGGGGTGAAACCTACCCGCAATCCGTCCGTCACCGGCTTGCCCTGATAGGTGGCGTGTGCCGAAAGGAAAGGTTCTTTCCGGAGGAACGGCACCTCGAAGAGGGCGGTGAAGTTCTCCGTCTTCTTCTTGCCTACGGATGTCCCGTCGATGAAGAGCTCCACTTCGGGACAGTTGGAGTAGACCTTGACGGGCAGCATCACCGGCTTGCCTTCCTGTTGCACACCGCTACGGCGTGTCCAGTCGCGGCTGGCAATGTGCAGCACGGGGATGTCGCTGCGCCATGCCGCTTTATAATAATAGTAAACGTCCTTCGGCGTGCGGTCGGCATAGACCAGCCCTTTGTTGTTGATGCGTGGCATGGATTCGTCTCTCAGTGCGGATGAGAAGTCGATGAAGTTCCAGTGCGTGCCGCCGCAGACGTAGGGCGTCTCTTCAAGCACGGGGAGGTAGTGCTCCAGGTATTTCTGCTGGTACTCGATGCTGAAGTCGAAGGCGCGGGGAGCGAGTGTGTGCAGCCGTCTGTCCGAACCGGCACCGTACTCGCTCACAATCATCGGGCGAGCGGGGTAGTTGCGGTGCTGTTCGGCGAGGAACTTCTCGAAGCCTGTGACGTCGCCTCCGTACCAGCCCTGGTAGAGGTTCCAGCCTACGATGTCGGTAATCTGGCTCAGTCCGGTTTCGTTGTAGCTGTTGCTGCCGTGGAAGGCCATGGCGCTGATGCGTGTGGGGTCTTCCTGCTTCAAGGCATTCTCCAGCCGGCGGGCAAGGGCGAGGGTACGTTCCAGTACCGGTTTCAGTGCGTCGCCTTTGTGCTTGCGCTGTGCTACGAGGAGGATTTCGTTCATATATCCCCACGTGATGATGCTGGGGTGGTTGTAGTGCTGGCGAATCATCTCGCGCAGGTTACGTTCGCAGTTTTCCGCATACTCCGGTGTGTCGGGCACGATGTCTATGACGGGAATTTCTTCCCAGGCCAGCATTCCCAGCTTGTCACACATCTCTATGATAGCGTCGTCTTGTGGATAATGGGAAATTCGGATGAAGTTGGCTCCCATCTCTTTCATTAGTTTCATGTCACGGCGGTGCATTTCGTCCGTCAGGGCTACACCGATAGGTTTCTGGTCCTGGTGGCGGCAGATGCCGCGCAGCTTGTAGGGCTTGCCGTTGAGGAAGAAACCTTTGTTGGATTCGAAATGGAACCAGCGGAAACCGGTATGGTGGTTGCTTTGGTCTACGACGGACTTTGTTTTGCAGTTGAACAAGGTGGTTTCTACTCTGTAGAGGTAGGGCGTTTCCGGAGTCCATAGCAGTGGTTGGAGGATAGGAGATATATTGCTGTCAAAGTTTCGTGTCTCTCCGGCTTTGAGCTGTATAAACTGCTTTTGCGTTTGGAGGAGGGTTCCATCAGGGTGGTAGATGGAGTGTACCAGTTCGAGTGCTGCTTTTTCCCGGGCATCATTCCTTATTTCGCCATGGATGGACAAGGTGGCTTGTTGCTCGGATACCCGGGGAGTGGTGATGAAGATACCGTCGGAACCATGATTTGTCAGATTGAAATGTTGGCTGGGTACGGCGATGAGCCATGCATCTCTATAAATACCGCCGAAGAAGGTAAAGTCACCCGAAATAGGCGGAATGTCCATTCTGGCATTATCCACGCGGATAACCAGCATGTTGGGTGAGTTGAAGGAGAGAAATGGAGTAATGTTGAGTGTGCTTGCAGTGTAACCTCCAGTATGTTCACCGACTTTCTTTCCATTGATATAGATACAAGTTGCTTTGCTGGCAGCATCCAGTTTCAGAAAAACTTGTTTTCCTATCCAGTCTTGTGGCAGGATTATTTGTCTACGGTACCATCCCATACCCCGATAATAATCCTTCTCGGTATATGCGTCGGTATTCCAAGTATGGGGCAGGTAAATATCCTCCCATTCGTCATCCTTGAAAGTGCTGTCTAAGGCAGCGGTACATTCGCCTTTTCGGAACTTCCAACTGTCGTTGATGGTTTGGATTTCCCGTTGTGCATAAAGACTGGACGGAGCCAGGATAGAAAAAATAATTATTGTAGCAATTGCCCGACAGACCGGTTTGTGTATATGCTTGAAGATTCTCATGACAAAAGATAAAGTGTTATAGAACTGTGATGCTGACAAAGATAATGAAGGGGGAGGCGAAAATAAAGATAAATGTGATATTTTCGCCTCCCGGTTTAGAAAACAACCTTTTTATTCCAGAGGCATGTGGTTATCTGTCAGCGGATTCGTTAGCTTTGATTGGCCATCCCGGATTCTGGTAAATGGGGGAGGTGCTGGTGGTTTCACCGTCTGAAGCTGTAATCAGGAAATGACTTTCGGCTATCGGGCTGAGGTAGTGTGCCTGGCAGAAGTTCAATCCATTGTAGTACAGTCCGGTAGACGCTACTTGGTAGGGGCGTACATATTTGCTTAATTCCGGTGATGAGATGGTGTTTTCTTTATCGCTTTTACCGTAAATTAGTTTGTCGGTCAGTCCTGCTGTTTCATAGTCTTTAATCATGGGACCCCACAGCTTGATTCCTTCTATCTGGAAACCATTCAGCTGGTCCATGGCACGCCAACGGATCAAATCGTTGTAACGGTAGCCTTCTCCTATAAATTCATTGCGGCGTTCGCGGCGGATATTGAACAGTGTTTTGTCTATTAATTGTCCGGTGGAATAGGCTCCCCAATCATATAGTTTTTCTTGCTCCATGTCGGTAGCGGCAATGGTCTTGTTGTAATCGGGATCAATACCGGCACGAGTACGCAAGGCACGCCAGTATTTGTCGGCTTTGTCATCCAGTTTATGGTTCTTTTCGTAGTAGGCTTCAATGTAAGTAATGTAGGCTTCTGCTGCCCGGAACATGATGGCGGCAGTCTGGTCTTTGTTCAGATTCTGGTCTTTCAAGTCGTGGGAGTAACCTTTACCCAGCAGGTATCCTGTGGCAGTAGAGTACTTCACGTCATCGGAATAGACCATCGGGGTAGTGGAGAAGTATTCGGGACTGGTAGTGTTGATGAATGTTTTTACTTCACCCGGAGCCTTCATGAAGAGGCGCCAACGGTCATCGCGGTCTATCTTGGTATCACCGATGTAGTCGTCGCCTTTGTAACCGCTACCTTCTGCATAGACGGGCAGACCGTTTTTCATGAGAAAGGAATGTTCCATCTGGTGTGTATAGCCACGGGCATACCCGTAGTAAATGTGATGGTTGTAGTCGGTACCTATGCTCAAGTCACGGTTATAGGAGCGGTACATCAGGACTTCGGGATATCCGTTCGGGTTCTGGGTAGCGAACATGTCATAGTAGTCGTTGGCGGCATCGGCAGCAGATTGCTGTATACTGCCGTTGTTGGCGGTCAGTGCCACGGCATCTGCTACGGTCTGGGAGGCGTTGATAGCCTGGTCGAGGAAGAAGTTCACTTCCGCTTCGGGGCTTCCACTGGGGAATTGATATCCTTTATTATAATCTTTTTCAGCTCCTGGCCATCCCTTACCGTTTGGAACTAGTGCAGTCCCGGCATGGTATTTTTCCCAGGTTGCTTCGAACAAGGCTACACGGGCTTTCAGCACAAGTGCGGCATTTTTTGTAATGCGCGCTTTGCCTCCGTCAGGATTGTTGGTCAAATATTCGGTTGCTTTGTCCAGGTCTTGCAGAATGAAGCGGGCTACTTCATTGCGTGGCCGCCGCTTGGAAGCTTCGATAAGTGCTTCTTTGTTATCGGGCAATACTTCTTTGATGATGGGGAAATCGCCCAATTTGCGTAAACGGTAGAAATATTGGTAGGCCCGTAGGAAATAGCCTTCACCAATGTAGTGCTTGATGTTGGTTGAGTTTCCTTTGATACTTCTGGTTTCCAGATTCTTCTCGGCAGATTGGATGAAATAATTCAAGGTATAAATGTTGTTGAAGTTCCATTCGCCGCCACTTGCCGGAGTTTTCCATTCGCCAATTAGGTAACGGTTGCTGGAGTTGCGGGTGGTGGCGTTGTCCGTAGCCATTTCGTCATCTCCATATAAGCTGTTCAGTGAAGGGAAGTTATCCGTGTAATAACGGATAGTATAGGCAGCTAATTGACTCTCTTCCACCAGATAGTTTTCGGGAGCTACGTTAGAGGGAGGGGTGATATCCAAGAAATCATCACAACCGGTTCCGGTCATGAGCATGCATCCCAAAACGATTCCTTTTACGATATGTTTATACTTTAATGTTTTCATATTCTTTTTTTTGTTTTAGAAGTTAACACTTAATCCGAATGATATTGTCTTTGCCAGTGGATATACCGTACCGTTTGCTTGTTCGTTGCTTTGGTATCCGGCACCACATGTTTCCGGGTCCATGGTGTCGCTGAGGCTGGTAATGGTCAATAGGTTTTCGCCGGAAACAAAGATGCGCAGATTCTGTAGCATAAGTTTGTTTATCCATACTTTGGGGAAAGTATAGCCAACCTGTATGTTTTTCAGACGCATGTAGGCTGCATTCTGCAGATAGCGGGTCTGGCTTTTGTTGTTTTTTGTATTAAAAATCGGTCGTGGGTAATAGGAATTTAGATTCTCTCCCAGTGGATTTTCGGATGTACGGAAGTAGTCGAGATGCTCTTTGAACGAGGTAGACCACCATTCACCGTCCGTTACACCCCAGAAAGTCATGTTTTTATCGCCCGGCCACCAGTCGCGCTTCAGTACGCCCTGCCAGAACATTTGTAAGTCCCATCCTTTGTAGGCAGCATCCAGGTTGATGCCCGTCATGAAACGGGGGGTACTGTTACCGATTTTTTTCATGTCACCCATATCATTGATGGTATAACTTCCGTTATTGATTTTACCATCTCCGTTGAGGTCGGCATACATGATGTCTCCGGCCGCCCATTGGCTGCCTAACGCACTTTGTCCACCGTTGGGTAGTGAAGCGAGATGCTGCTGCATTTCTTCATCGGTCTTGGCAATGCCGATGGTTGTGTAACCGTAAATATTACCGATGAGTTCGCCTTCCACATATTTGGAAAGGGAACCGGTAGGGTTACCATAGCGTAGAATCTTGCTTTGCGAGTCGGAAAGACTTAGTTTGGCTCCATATTTGAAGTCACCGATTTGGTCACGCCACCCGATTTGAATTTCCCAGCCATAGGTCTTCATATCGGTATTATTGGTAGGGGGAACATTGGTACCAAGTGCGGCGGGTAATTCAATGCCGGGTCCCATCATGTCTTCTGTTTTGCGTATGAAATAGTCGAAAGAACCGGTCAGACGATTGTTGAGAGCAGCTATATCCAGACCGATATTGGTACTTTTGATCTTTTCCCAAGTAAGTGAAGAAGAAACCAGTTTCGGAGCTTCGGCAGTATTGGGCTTGGCATTGTTGATAAGCCAGTTGCCATTTGATGCTTTTACATTCATTGTCTGATAAGTGGGATACCAGTTATAGATGTTGGCATTGGCCAGTGTGCCGTAAGATACTCTTAACTTTAAGGTAGAAATTTTTTCTGCCAGAGATTCGAAGAATGCTTCGCGGGCAATATTCCAGCCGAGTGAGAAGGAAGGAGTTAGAATCCAGCGGTTACCACGGCGGAAGCGGGAGGAACCGTCGTAGCGGAGGTTACCTTCTACCAAATAACGCCCGGCATAATCATAGTTGATGCGGCCAAAAAAACCTGCACTGGCCCACTCTTGCACAACACCTGAAATGCCGTAAGATTGTGAACTGGTAGTCAAGTTGAGAACTGGAAGGTCGGTAGAAATCATGTCAGCGCGTTGTGCGCTTACATCACGATATTTTTGCCGTTCAATCTGCATACCGGCTGTGGCTGCAATGGTGTGCTGCCCCAGGGTGATGTCGTAGTTGGTATAAACATTGGGATTCAGGAAGAGCGATTTGTAGGCGTATTCGTACACCTTGTCTTCACTTGGCCCGGTCATGGTAGCTACATATGTTTTCTCTGGATTGTTGGCCATGTGTGAGTATACACGCTTGTGTTCATAATGTGTCCAATTATTGTCGGTCTTGATGTTGAGTTCACCGATGATATTCCAGTTTTTCAGTGGGGTAATGGTAATACGTACTTGTTGGGAAAGCCCATCGTTGATTTCGTTCTGACGACCGCCGTTTTGCAAGGCCTCGATGTAGTTGATGTCGGACATGTAGTAGCCGTTGGGGTCTTTCAGGGGACGTACCGGACGGCAGCGACGGAGTACATTGTTATAGAAATCATTCCATAGTATACTTGGGCGGTCATAATCGGTGCGTGAATAACGGGTGGAATAGTCTACCTTTACATAATCTGTAATTTGGGCGGAAATTTTTCCTGTCAAGTTATAGCGCTTGTTGTGGTCTGTGCCGTAGCGCATGAAGCCGCTTTGTCCCAAATAATTGGCTGACATGTAGTAAGTAAACTTTTCTGTACCTCCACTGATACTGGCATTATGTTCTTGTGCAGTAGACCAGTTACGGTAGTATTCTTGTAGCCAGTCTACATTGCCCCAGGTATAGTCATAATTCCATTTACCGTTGCCTTGTGCTTCGGCGACGTCATTAGGGGCAAGTTTACCGTCAACATAGTCTTTCACTTTCTGCTTGTACTCTTCTGTATAGTAGTGTGTGCTGTTTTTGTTGAACATGGCTTCATCGTAATAGTTAACGTATTCCCATGCATTCATCATTTTGGGCATCTTGATGGGGGTGTTGAAACGGAAACTGTTGTTGTAGTTAATTACCGGGCGACCGGATTTACCGGATTTGGTGGTTACCAATACGACTCCGAAAGGCGCGCGTGAACCGTAGATGGACGAGGCTGCTGCGTCTTTCAATACGGAGATACTCTCAATATCTTGTGGATTAATGGTATTGAGGTCTCCTTCCATACCATCAATCAAGATGAGCGGTGAACCGCTGGCATAGTCATTATTATTAGCGTCTTTGCCTACGGTACCATTGCCACGAATGTTGATGGATTTGCTGGCATTCAGTTCACCACCATGCCCACTGTTTGAGATATTCAAGCCAGGGATAACACCTTGCAGTGCTTGTACGGCACTGCTCACGGGGCGGGCTTCGAGATCTTTGGCTGAAGCAGTAGCCACAGAACCGGTGAGGTTTACTTTCTTTTGTGTACCGAATCCTACAACAACCACCTCATCCAGTGTTTGTGTGTCCTCTTTCAGTCTGATGGTTCCTTTTACATGGTTGACGGAATTTCTTGAGTAACATACCCGATGTAAGAAATTACAATAGTTGAATTGAGGGAAGCCTGGAGACTGAAATTACCGTCAATGTCGGTAATGATTCCATTATTTGTCCCTTTTTCAAGGATTGAAACCCCGATAAGGGGCTCATTGGTAGTTTCATCTACCACTTGTCCTTTAATAGTAATACTACTTTGGGCAAAAGTTCCCAAACTGGTAAGAAGCATACAACAGAAGAAAAGTAGCTGTACCAGCTTTCGGAAAAAGATCTTTTTTCTCATAATACGTAGATTTAATTAATTGTAAGTTATGTATTTTGTCAGGGGCAAAAGTAGTCTTCTCTTATATTCACTAAGGCAAAAGGGCTACATCAAAACTTTCTCAATCATGTGTTATGACTACATCAAAGCTTTCTCTTCCATGATATAAAATTTTTATAATCAGTTGAATAAAATGTAAAAATGGTACATCTTGCGATTTTGCTATATGCTCTTATTTTTATATATATAAATGTCTTTACTGCAAAAAGGTATTATCTTTGTGTTTGTAAAGAACAAATATTAACCGCTATGAATCGAGTGTTTATTCTGACTTGTATTTTTCTGCTGTTGTTTTCGATTTCCTTGAGGGCCGATTGGCAACGGCCTATCATGAATTATACGAGGCATACTTATAAAGCTGGTAATCAGAATTGGAATATTCGGCAACATGACAATGGTTGGATATATATAGCCAATAATAAAGGCTTGTTGGAGTTTGATGGTGTAGCCTGGAACACGTATCCCATTAGGAACGCTAAAACACGTGCTCTGGAAATTGGAAGTGATAATCGGATTTATATCGGTGGAATGGGGCAGTTTGGCTATTTTTGTCCAAGTCCTTTAGGTGGTTTGGATTACACATGCTTGTCGGACAGTTTGCCGTCGACGGTATCTGTAGGGATAATCTGGAATATTCTGTCGGATAAAAATCGAATTTGTTTTCAGTCAGATCGTCGTTTCTTTTGTTTGGAAAATGGCAAGATTAGCCAGATAGATGTTTTTTCGGATATTTATTCTTCATTGGTAGTCAGGAATAAATTCTATATGACTTCTTCCAAAGGATTGATGATATTGAACGGTACGGAGTTTATACCGGTAGATAACACTTCTGACATAGGAAGTACGGTGAAAACTGGTGGTTTACTGTCCTATCAGGATAAATTGATTGTTGTAAGTAGGGATAAAGGATTGTTTGTTTATGATGGTTCCGTTTTGCGGAAGTATGCAACGGCGGCTGATGACTTTTGTAGTCGGAACCAGCTTTTTTGTGCTGCTTTGAAAGACTCCTTGTTGGCATTAGGGAGTGTTCAGAATGGAATTTGTTTGCTGAATTTGAAGACAGATGAAGCGGAAGTCATATCTACAGGTAATGGATTGCAAAACAAGACTGTACTAAGTATGATGTTTGATGAGGCTGGACATCTATGGTTGGGCTTGGACAATGGAATTGACTGTATTCATCTGAATGCACGTGTTGCTTCATTGTATGGGGGCAGGTCTGTTATAGGTTCAGGTTATGCGTCGTGTCATTATCAGGGACGTTTTTATTTGGGAACCAATCAGGGACTGTATTGTACAACTTTTCCCAGGCGGTTGAATAAGGAATATCCGGTGGACTTTGTACCCGGTACAGGTGGGCAGATATGGTCACTTCGTGAATATGACAACAAGATGTTTTGCTGTTCGGACAACGGTATATTCATTGCAGATGATAAACGGATAGAACATCTTGACGGTCTTAAGGGAGTATGGGATATTGTAAAGCTGGCTGGGCATGAAGATGTATTGTTGGCAGGTACATATAGTGGGTTGTATCTTCTTGTGAGAAAAGGTACACATTGGAGAGTAGAATGCAGGATTCAAGGATTTCCTCGTTCATGCAAAGATATGTTGCCGGAAAAGTTAACGGCGAATACTTTGTGGATAGCCAATAAGGAAAACGGAGTATCTAGGGTTACTTTATCCGAGGATTTGAGGCAGGTAAAGAAGTTCAAAGACTATAACAGCAATGCTTTCCCGCTTGGTTATGATGCTTGTTTGTCGGAGGTGGATGGTGAAATCGTTGTAACTTCCCATCACGGTTTGTGGAGTTATGACCAGACGCGTGATTGTTTGGAGAGATTTACACGTCTAGAGAATCTGTTGGATGGAAAAGTTTACACTTATCTGAAGGCAGACTCTTTGAGGAATATATGGTACGTAGCGGATGGCCGGTTGAAGGTTTTACGTTATGACACCGCTGAAAAGAAATATTATCGGATAGAACATGAAACGTTCCTGCGTGAATCACTGATTGAGAATTTCGAAGATGTCTATTTCTGTAATCAGGGGCAGATTGTGGCCGGTACCGAAGAAGGTTTTTCACTCATTAGGCTGGATAATCAGCCACCGTACCGTTCTCCGTTTACTTTGCAAATCAGGAAAGTATATATGACGGGACAGCGTGATTCGCTTGTTTATGGCCGGAGTTATTCATATGATGATAGCCCGGTGATAATTCCCTATGCTTATAATTCTCTTCGTATAGAGTATAGTGCCAATAACTATAGTAAAATGCAGACAGTCCTTTATTCTTATAAGTTAAGTAATGGCAGTGAGGAAGGTGAGTGGAGTGAGTATAGCGAAAATACCAAGAAAGAGTTTACTGGTCTGCATGAAGGAAAGTATATATTCAGTGTAAAGTTGTTTACGGATAAGGACACGGCTCCTATAGTGACATCTTTTGCTTTTGAGGTATTGCCTCCATGGTATCGCACTTGGTGGAGCTATCTGGCATATAGTATAGCTCTCGTTCTATTATTGTATTATATGTATTATCGCATTGCTGCCAGTCGTAAGCATTTGCTGATGCAAAAGGAGTTGGAACTTTACCGGCAGAAGCAGGCGTTCGAGGAGGAGCGTGATTTGAAAGACAGAAAGATTGATTCATTGAAGGAGGAGAATTTGCGTTCCGAATTGCATCATAAATCGGAAGAGTTGATTCGTACGACATTGAACATAGTACGTAAAAATGAGATGTTATTGGGAATTAAGAAGGAAGTTTTGGGCATTTCCCATTCCATCAATGAAGCGAATTTGGTTTCTCTTCGTCGTAAAACGCTCCGTCTGTTAGGACAGATTGAAACGAACATAGAGCACGATGATGATTTGCAGGCATTCCAAAGTACATTTGATTCGGTACATCATAACTTCTTCAGCAGGCTGGAAGAGGCTTATCCCGAATTGAGCAATAAGGAAAAATTGCTGTGTGCCTATCTGAAGATGAATCTGCTCTCCAAAGAGATAGCCCCGTTGATGAATATCTCTTTGCGCGGGGTTGAAATCAGCCGTTACCGCTTGCGGAAAAAGTTAGCTTTGGGTGAGGGGGAGAATCTTGCAGAGTTCTTGCAAAAGTTTTCTAAATGAATATCTTAAATAATTCGTTACGGAATAAATCCCTCTTTTCTTGTACCGGAGTCTGAAACATGCCTGCTCCGTATAAAGTGACTCATGTGGAGAAAATACAATATTACTTTATTAGGATTACAGTATTACTTTATTTTGAATAAAGAAGCGTAAAGCGTGAATCCGTTGATTATTAGTATAATGCAATTCTCTAGTAACCTTTGTACATAAGCATGATACTCCCTGCGATTTATCTTTGCTGCAACACCAGCAGGCTTTCCGGCCCCATATTGAACAGCAGGTCTATGATGCTCAGGTTGGGCAGAAAGCCAAGTCTTTCCTGAAATACCTGATAATAGGGCTGTGGTGAGAACTCCGTGTCTTCCAGCCTGAAGTTCTTTTTGGGGTGGATTCGCTCGCGGAAGTCCACCTCGTCTGTGGCAAATTCGGTACGGTATTCCGCAGTGCGTTCCATGTCAGGCTGTATATCTATGAGCGAGCAGACGAGACGGCACAACTCTTCGTTGAAGTCTATCAGAAACTCATACTTCTTTTCATAGAAAGGACGGAAATCGTCTTTATAATATTCAAAGAAAGGGGTATGGTTATAGGCCGACTCTATGGCATTCCAATGCAGGTGCCGCCAGTTGCCGTGGTCGGAAATGCGTATATCCCGCATTGGACATTTCAGCGTGTCCGGCTTGACGGTGGGAATGGAAAGTGCCAATTCACCGTCCGGTGCGGCAATGGTGCAACGGTTGCGGTAGGTCTGCTTCATATAGTGGTCGTGCTGCTCGATAAACACTTTGTCGTATGCCAGCAATTTGGTGTAATACTCTACGGGGGCCAGATAGGCGGAAGAAAGAAATACGGTTCTCATCAGTATATTTAGGATTGGGCGATTTATGATTTGCAGTTGAAGTTACTGTTCATTGTTTATTCTTTCATTTGTGTCATTCCACTCTTTTCCACATTCTGTCCCAGCGGTAGCCGTTGAAGAGTCCTGTTCCTTTCTTTTTTGAAAACCAGATGACGCTTGCCTTGCCTATTATATGGTCTTGGGGTACAAAGCCGAAGAGGCGGGAATCTGAAAGGTTGATGGAATTGTTGGCGTTTACCCAATAGTAATCTTTGCTGAAGTAGCAGTGTTGCACGGGCTTGCCTTCTATAAAGAGGGTGTCGTTCTTTATTTCAGCCTGCTTCTTTTCGTGAAGTACCAATGTGTTTTGCAGCAAAGTTCTGTTCCACGGATATACGCGTATGGCTTTGCCTTTGCTGGGGATTATCAGCGGTTTCAACGTTTCCATGGAGTCTTCCTTGACAATCGGTTCTATCCAGCAATTTCCGTTCATGGCTTGTTCCAGCAAGTAGTGTTCATAGCGGCTGAAACTACGTATATTCTTTATTAAGTCCTGTCCCAATAGTTTGCCTCGAGCGATGGAGAGAATGGAAAGCAATGAATCCAACTGTCGTTCCCGTTGTCTGGGATAAGAGTAAAGGAACTTCTGGTCGGGCGCATTCTTCTCGGAAGGAATCACCGAAAAGAGCGAATCTATCAGTAAAGTGTCTCCGGGAGTGCCGATGCAACGGCCGATAAAGACTTCCCGCTGGTCAATCATGGGTTCTGAAAGATTGGCCGGGTTGTTGAATACGAGAATATCTTCTTTCCGTACCGGACTGTCTGCCCAGCGATGATACCCCCATAACTTCATAAAAGGAAGTCGCAGACCGTAGCTCCACTTGTTCACAAGAATACGCTCACCTTGGTATAGTGAGTTTTCCATACCGGAAGAAGGGATAAGATAGGAAGTTGCAACACAACCTCGAAGCAGCACTACGACGAGTGTCACTCCAACTATTGCAATTGCTATTTTCCAGCCTTTCATTCTATCGTTCGAAATTAAAGAATGAAGAAACTAAAGAATTAAAGAACGAAAGGTTTGCAATTGTTTCTCACCCTCCCCTTTAATTCTTTAGTTTCTGATTATTAATTCATTTAATGCCGTCCACCCACTTGAATATCCGGTTCCAGCGTATCTTGCCGTCAAACCAGTTGCGGTCTTTGTCTAGTGACAACCATACTACGATAGGCTTTCCTACGACATGGTTTTCCGGTACAAAACCCCAGTAACGGGAGTCGGCGGACTTGTCGCGGTTGTCGCCCATCATCCAATAATAGTCCATATTGAAAGTATAGGAGTCGGTCTTTTCACCGTTAATGTAGATGCCGTCTTCCTTGACCTCCAGCTTGTTGCCTTCGTAAGCAACGATGCAGCGTTCGTAGATGGGCAGGTTGTCTTCGGTCAGCTTGATGGTGGCGCCTTTGGCGGGAATCCAGATTGGGCCGTAGTTGTTGCGGTCCCATTTGGTGTAAAGGTTCAGCGGATACATCTGTCCCGAGAACTCTCCCGGCTCAATGATAATCTTGCTGATTAGCTTCTTGTTGCCCGTAAGGGTCTCGTACATCTTTTTGGTAAGCGGGAGATGATAGACCGGCGCCAGCCTGCCTTGGGCATCCCGGTGGTCCAGTCCCATTTCAATCAGATTCTCTTCCCAGCCCAGACCGTCGGTCATCAGAGTCTGGTCTTCTTTGCTGATGCCCAGTTCACGGAACATACCATCAGTGATATAAGGTCCCGTAGTTTGTACAAAGTAGTTGAACTGCATTTCCGTAGGGTTTTCGGTAGCCTTGCCGTCAATGTATACTTGCCCTTTCTTGATTTGCAATGTATCTCCGGGCAGGCCTACGCAGCGTTTTACATAGTTTTCACGACGGTCGACGGGGCGTATGACAATGTCACCGTACATTCTCGGGTTGGAACGGATAAGGTTACGCCCGGCATTGTAGTACAAATCATAGACAGTACGTTGCTGCTTGCGTGTCAGGCTGTCCATATTCACCTTGTTGGGATACACGCGTTTTCCTTCTTCGTAAGCAAGGGTATAGAAATCTGTCTGTTGGAAATTGGTGGCTACCGTGTCGCCTGCCGGGAAGTTGAACACCACAATATCGTTCAGTTTCACTTTTCCGAAGCCCGGCACACGTTTATATTCCCATTGAGGCCATTCGATGTATGATTTGGTGTTGAATACCGGCAGCGTATGCTGTGCCAGCGGCATGGAAAGCGGCGTATTCGGCACGCGCGGACCATAGCTCATCTTGCTGACGTAAAGGAAATCGCCTACCAACAAGGATTTCTCCAGTGAGGAAGAAGGTATCTGATAATTCTGGAACACATAGATATTTACGAAGTAGACGGCTACCAGCGCAAACACGATGGCATCTATCCAGCTCATGATGCTGCGTACGGCAGCGTTCTCCGATTTCTTCCAGAATCCCCAAGGTATCTTCTTGCTGATGTAGATGTCAAAAATGAAGGGGAGCACAATCAGTCCCAGCCAGCTTTTTACCCAGACCAGAAAGGCAAGGTAAAGTAGGGTGACTATGCTGAATTTAATCCATTGGATACGTGTTGCTTTTCTCATGATGTTTTAGTCTTTTAAGAATGGAAACAGGTCACTCATTCCCAAAGCACCTTCGTGCTTGGCGGTATATTCGGCGGCAAGGACGGCTCCCAGGGCAAATCCCCTGCGGTTCTTGGCATCGTGGGTGATAGTGATGCTGTCGGCCTCGGAGTCGTAGCGGATGCTGTGGATGCCCGGTACTTCCCCTTCGCGGATAGAGTTTATTGGCAGTTCATCGGCCGTACATTCTGCAGAGCCCGAAACAGTCCCGTCGGGAGCTTGGAAAGTTCCTTCTACCCATTTGTCTTTGCGGTCGAGATTCTCCAGAATACCTTCGGCAAGCGTGATGGCCGTACCGCTCGGGGCATCCATCTTATGGATGTGATGCGTTTCGCTCATCCTCACGTCGTAGGCAGGGAATTGGTTCATTATCTTTGCGAGGTACTTGTTGACAGCAGAGAATATGCTTACTCCCAGACTGAAGTTGGACGACCAGAACAGCGTTTTGCCACCTTCGGTGCAAAGCTTCTTCACTTCGTCTCCATGTTCTGCCATCCATCCCGTACTGCCGGATACCAGTTTGACTCCGGCTTGGAATGTTTTCATATAGTTGTTGTATGCAACCATGGGATTGGTGAACTCTATGGCAACGTCGGCGCTCTTGAAAGCTGCCGATTCAAAGTCTTCCTGATTGTCGACATCGATGATGCTTACAATTTCGTGTCCGCGGCTGAGGGCTATCTTTTCGATTTCCTTGCCCATTTTTCCATAGCCGATTAATGCGATTTTCATTATTTCTATCTGTTTTAATTTAGTTTATCAACAAACTATAGGTTGCAAAGATAATCTTTTTCTTACATTTGTGCTCAACATTAACGTCTTGTTAACATGGAACAACTACTGCATTACGTTTGGAAGCACAAAATATTTCCTTTGTCGGCACTCCAAACAACTTCCGGACAGCCGGTAGAAGTGATAGATCCCGGTTTGCCGAACATCAATGCAGGCCCCGACTTCTTTAATGCCAAGCTGAAAATAGACGGTACGCTCTGGGTGGGCAACGTTGAAGTGCATACACGGGCATCAGACTGGTTGCTCCATAGACACGACCGCGACAAGGCATATGATAACGTCATTCTGCACGTAGTGGGCGAATCTAATTGTGATGTGTATCGCACGAACGGTGAATTGATTCCTCAAATGGTGCTCGCTTGTCCCGAAACTGTCAGCCGGCGTTATGAAGAGCTCCGTCAGACGGAGATTTATCCTCCCTGCTACTCCATCCTTGCATCCCTTCCGAAGCTCACCGTCCATTCCTGGCTGTCCGCCTTGCAGGTGGAGCGCTTCGAGCAGAAGGCACGCGCCATATCCTGTCGGCTCGAACGCTGTAATCATCATTGGGAAGATGTTTTTTTCATTACTCTTGCCCGTAACTTCGGTTTCGGGCTGAATGGAGACGCTTTCGAGGCATGGGCAAACCGTCTTCCGTTCCGCGCCGTAGACAAGCATCGGGACAGTCTGCTTCAGGTGGAGGCTTTCTTCCTGGGGCAGGCAGGACTGCTGGAGGAAGACTCGGCAGGGATGGATGATTACTATTTGAAACTTCAGAAAGAGTTCCGCTACCTGCAGCACAAGTTCGGGCTGGCAGCTCCTATGTCTGTTGAACAGTGGCGGTTTCTGCGTCTTCGTCCCGATAACTTTCCGCATGTACGTCTGGCCCAGCTTGCCAAGCTGTATCACAAGGAGCGGGCACTCTTCTCGCGCGTCATGGAAGCTGAAACGCCGGAAGCAGTGAAGAAGATACTGGCTGCCGATACTTCCGTATATTGGGAGGAGCACTTCAACTTCAGAAAGGTTTCACCCCGGAGGGAAAAGCGGGTAGGGGACGGCGCCTTGAATTTGATTGTCATCAATACGGTCATCCCGTTTCTTTATGCATACGGCATGCACAAGGCCGATGACGCTTTGTGTGACCGTGCCACCCGTTTCCTTGAATCCTTGAAGGCTGAGAATAACCACGTGACCCGTCTGTGGGACGGTGCCGGCCTGCCGGTATCTACCGCTGCCGATTCGCAGGCATTGCTCCAACTTCAAAAGGAGTATTGCGACAAGAAGGACTGCCTGTGCTGCCGGTTCGGTTACGAGTATCTGAAGCATAACGGATGATAATAATTATCACCCCATAGCCTTAGCAGTTTATCACTTTTATATTATCTTTGCGCCTTGAAAAATAATCCGAGTATATGAAGGCTATCCGCTTTGTTCTTTGTCTGTTTGCGGCACTTATGCTGACCATTCCCAATGGTCTGGCTGCCGAAGAGGAGGATTTCAAGACATTTCTCAGGAAATTCACGTCCAGTGCTTCATTCCAGTATTCCCGAATCAAGTTTCCTTTGAAGTCTCCCATCGCCCTTTTGAAGGATGACGGTGAGACGGAACAGACTTTTCCCTTCACCCGCGAGAAGTGGGCATTGCTGGACGAGGAAACGCTGAAGGAAGGGCATATTGCCGAAGAGGAGGGAGGCACCTATATATCTCGTTTCACAGTCAATGAACCTGCCCATAAGGAGTTCGAAGCAGGCTATGATGAATCGGAACCTTCCCTTCGTGTGGTCTTTGAACTGGCAGACGGCAAGTGGTACGTCACCGACTGCTATAACGACTGGTACAACTTCGACCTTCCTATCTGTGAACTGGAAGAAACCATTCAGGCTGTACAAGAGGAAAACAAGGCTTTCGAAGAACTTCATCCTTGAGAAAGTAGGGGCAGAAATTCGCCTCAATCATTATTTTATCCTTCTTCTGTACGATTTATGCCCCTCTTTTTCCAAAAAGAGGGGTTTCTTTGTACCGTACTAATACATTGAAATATGCGGTTACGACTTCTTTTGCCGATTTTCAAGCGGTGAATATCAATAACCTTAAATAAACGGACATGATGCAATTCAGTAAATGGAAAATGGGAGCGGCAGCGCTCGTTTGCATGTGGCTGCCGGGCAGTGTACATGCACAAATCGTGAAGAATGAGCGTTTGCTTTCTTTTGAGGAGAAGCTGGTTCCGGCGTTTGTCACTACGGCAGCCGGTTCGCAGTTGGGCATTAGCGATGAACATTATAGGGACGGCGACCACAGCTTGAGCTGGACTTTCGAGCCGGGTGCCGCACTGTCCATCAAGAAAGACTTGAAGTTTGAGAAGAAAGACCCGACGGGGAAAGACACCTATCTTTCGGCTTTCATCGTATGGGTGTACAATGAGCAGGCCCAGGACAAGCAGATTCAGTTCGAGTTCCTGAAGGATGGCAAGGTATGCACCTCTTTTCCTTTTGGCATCAACTTTACCGGTTGGCGCGGAGCATGGGTATGTTATGAACGCGATATGCAAGGCACCCCGGAAGAAGGGATGGACGAAATCCGCATTGTAGCCCCCGACGTGAAGGGGAAGCTCTTTTTCGACCATCTGATTACTGCCGGCAAGGTAGATGCCCGCCAGCAGACTGCCGACTTGCAGGTGCCGTTCGTAAATAAGGGAACCACCAACCACTGGCTGGTTATCTACGAACACTCCTTGTGGAAACCGGACATCCCCTTGACAGACGTGACCGAGGCGCAGAAGCAGGATATACGGGTTATGGAGAAGCGTTTCCGCGACATGCTCTACACGCCTTCCGCGCTTTCGGACAAGGAGATGCAGTCCATCCGTACGAAGTATGATTTTTACCGGATTACCTACAAGAACGGCAAGGTGGCAGGACGTCCTATCTATTTCGTACGTCACTCCGAGGCATACGAACGTATGATACCCGATTGGGACAAGGACATGTTTTCCAAACTGGGGGTAGAGATAAGCGACTACTTCAATCTGATGAAACGCATTGCCATTGCTTATAACAATACGCAGGACGTGGCCCTGAAACACGAGTTGAAGCAGAAATTCATCGCTATGTACGATAACGCCACCGACCAGGGCATTGCCTACGGCAGTTGCTGGGGGAATATCCACCATTACGGATATAGTATGCGCGGCCTTTTTGTGGCTTATTTCTTGATGAAGGACGTGTTGCGTGAGGCAGGTAAGCTGGAAGAGGCGGTACGTACGCTCAACTGGTATGCCATCACCAATGAGGTATATCCCGAACCTGCCGTCAACGGTATTGATATAGATACGTTCAACACCAAGTTGCAAGGGCGCGTAGCCAGCATTCTGATTATGGAGGATACACCGGAGAAACTGCAATACCTGCGTTCCTTCTCCCGCTGGCTGAACAAAGGCTGCCTTCCGGCGCCGGGACTGGCCGGTTCTTTCAAGCCGGACGGTGCCTGCTTCCACCATTGCAATAACTATCCGGCATACGCTGTGGGTGGCCTGGACGGTGCCACCAATATGATTTACTTGTTGAGCGGCACCGAGTTCCGTCTGTCCGAGCAGGCGCACGAGACGGTGAAGAAAGTGCTTCTCGCCATGCGTTTCTATTGCAACCTGAAGCAATGGCCGCTCTCCATGTCGGGCCGTCATCCCAACGGGGGAGGAAGTCTGATACCTATCCAATATGCCACGATGGCCATTGTCGGTACGCCGGATGGCAAGCAGAAATACGACCCCGAAATGGCCGCAGCCTATCTGCGTCTGGTTGCCTATACGGAAGCTCCGGACAAGAATGCGCCCGATTATCTGCCGAAGGCTTCCACCCGCCACGAATTGGAGATGAAGGAGTTGCTCGAAGCCCAGGGCTTCCGTCCGGAACCCGACCCGCAAGGCAATCTGGCTTTGGGTTACGGTTGTGTATCCGTGCAGCGTCGTAACAACTGGGCTGCCGTAGTACGCGGACATTCCCGTTATCTTTGGGCTGCCGAGCATTATCTCCCCGCCAACTTCTATGGCCGTTATCTGGCGCATGGCAGCATGCAGATTCTTACCGGAAAACCCGATGAGACGGTTACTTTTGCCACCAGTGGCTGGCAGGAAGCCGGTTTCGACTGGAATCGTATTCCGGGTGTCACGAGCATTCATCTGCCTTTCGACCGGCTGCGTGCCCGGGTATTGAATGTCGATACCTTCTCCGGCATGGAGGAGATGCTCTATTCCGACGAGGCTTTTGCCGGCGGTTTGTCCCAGGCACATCTGAACGGTAACTTCGGTATGGTGCTGCATGAACATGATAAGTATAACGGTTCTCACCGTGCCCGCAAGTCGTTCCACTTCTTCGACGGCACCATTGTATGCCTCGGTACGGACATCGAGAACCTGAATGACGAGTATCCGACGGAAACTACCGTGTTCCAGCTTGCCGCCACCACTCCCGAAACCCGCCGGTACTGGGAAGCTTATCAGAGTGACGGACAGACCTATATCGACCCCAACGGCGTGGGCTATTACATCTCCAAAGCTTCACGCCCGGATGCCCGTTACGAGAAGAACTTTTCGCAAGTGACCGTAGGCGAGCGTAGCACCAAGCCTACTTCCGGCGACTGGGTGTCCTTGACATTGCAACATGGCAAAGCCCCGAAAGGCGCTTCCTACGAATATGCAGTGCTTCCCCACACGGATGCCGCTGCTTTGAAGGCATTCGCCAAGAAACCCACTTACAAGATTCTGCGGCAAGACCGCAACGCCCACATTGTGTCTTCTCCGGCCGACGGTCTTACTTCTTACGTCTTGTTCGAGACTCCGCAGGCGCTGCCCGACGGCGGATTGTTGCAGAAAGCCGATACATCGTGCCTTGTCATGATACGCGAATATGAGGACAAGCTTCTGCTGACTGTCTCCCAGCCCGACCTGGCCTTGTATCGTGGCCCGAGCGACGAGGCTTTCGACAAAGACGGAAAACGTATTGAGCGCAGTATCTATTCACGCCCGTGGATAAAAAATGTCAGTGGTGAAATTCCCGTGACCATTACGCTGAAAGGTTTGTGGAGAGTGACCGAAACTCCATATTGTCAAGTGGTGGTGGCCGACCGGAAGCAGACAGTACTTCGTTTTACCTGTCGCGATGCAGTGAGCCTTGACGTGGAATTGAAAAGGTGAACCTTAGAAATCGATTTTTAAATCCGATAAATTTGTACCATGATGAAATTCAAAGACGTACTATTTTGTACCACAGCTTTTGTTCCAGTTTTGTCGGGAGCCAAGGAGTTGCCGAATATTATCTATATTGTGACCGATCAGCAAACGGCTTCTGCCATGAGCTGTGTGGGAAATACGGATGTGCATACCCCGAATATAGACCGTTTGGCGCAGGCGGGTGTCTTGTTTACCAATGCTTATTGCTCTGCTCCCTTGAGCGGTCCTTCTAGGGCATCCATGTTTACGGGACACACATCCCATGAAATAGGTCTTGCGAGAAACAATGTGCCTATGCCCGATTCCTTGCGGGCAACGACCTTGGGAGTTCTGATGCAGCATGCCGGATATGAATGCGCATATGCCGGAAAGTGGCATGTACATACCGCTTCCATACCGGATCGGGAGTTTGGTTTTTCTGTCCTTCATCCGCACACCGACCACGGATTGGCTGAGGCTTCCGTTGCCTTTCTTGAACGGGAACACACCCGGCCCTTCTTTCTTGTAGTTGGCTTCGATAATCCCCACAATATCTGTGAATATGCACGTGGGCAGAATCTGCCATACGGCAATTTGCCTGAACTTTCTCAAGACGAATGGCCTGGATTGCCCTTGAACTTTTCCCGCCATCCTTACGATGCCGATGTGATAACCTATGAACAATCGCTGAACTATTCGACCTATCCCACGCGTCATTATTCCCCGGATGACTGGCGTCGCTATCGCAGTCTTTATTTCCGTTTGGTAGAAAAAGTGGATGCTGAAATCGGAAAGATTGTCGACATCATTGATCGGCGGAATCTATGGAAGAACACGGTAATTATCTTCACGAGCGACCACGGTGACGGTGTGGGAGCACATCAATGGAATCAGAAGTCTGCTCTTTACGAAGAAGTGGTGAACATCCCTCTGATAGTGACTCTACCCGGAAAGAAGAATGCCGGAAAAGAGATGCCGCAGCTCGTCAATGCAGGTGTTGACTTCTTTGCTTCCGTATGCGACTGGGCAGACATTCCTCTGCCCGGAGGTTTGTATGGCGTTTCTTTTAAATCCTTGGTTGAGAGTGCCGACCCAGAACAGGCACACCAACCTTATGTGGTCATAGAAACCACCTTCGACAAAGGTATTACCCGTGGTTGGGCTTTGCGTACTCCGCGTTATAAGTATGTGTTGTATGATAAAGGAAACTATCGTGAACAGCTTTATAACATGGAGGACGACCGCGGAGAGATGCGTAACTTGGCTCTTGAAAAGAATTATCGGGAAGTGTTGCAGCAGCATCGCGCCTATTTGGGCGAATGGATGAGACGGCATCGTGTGGCGCAGATACGGCCTGAGGTACATCTAATCCCAGAGTAATGTTCTTTCCATTTTGTAACTGTTTGCATCGCTTGTGAAACTTCGGTAAGCTCAAAATCGGTTTCTCAAAGTTCTGCAAACAGTCGAGCGACGGCTACTTCGTAGTTGCTTAGCTTCGTTGTCTTATGGATGATTTTCTTTGCTTTCCGGTCGGCATTGGGAAGCAGGTATTCCCAAAAACTTTTCATTTTTGTCAGCAGTTGTAGGTCACCACCTTGTAGGCGTTCCTTGTAGGCATTGAACACTTCGTTGTGTAGTAGTCTCACTTTTTTTGCCATTTCATCGGAAGAAAGAGGATGTCCTTGCTGGTACTCCCAGGCCAAAGCAGGGTTGGCGAGCAATCCACGTCCTATGACAACACCAACCAATCGGGGAAAGCGGGCGACTATGCTTTCGATGTCATCTGGCGTGTGTATGTCACCGTTGTACAACAGTGGTTTGTCACATCCCTTGTAGAAGGCTTCAAAGCCATTCCAGTCAACAGTACCTTTATACTGCTGGATGCCTAAGCGCGGATGGAGAGTGACATGTGAAAGTGGCAGTTCGTTCAGTAGAGGGAGCAGGGCGAGGCACTCGTCCGCATGTTCCCATCCCAATCGCAGTTTTACTGAAAAGCGGATTTCCGGGAACTTCTCTACAGCGGTTTTCAGCAGCGCCTCTACCTCCTTGGGGTGGGGCAACATACCTGCTCCGTTGTGCCGCTTGACCAACATGGGAAACGGACAGCCAAGGTTGATGTCGGCTTCCCGATAGCCGTATTCGATGAAAAGGGCCATTATCTGCTCTAATTTATCGGGAGTCGGGGCTATGAGTTGCGGAATGAAGTGCATTTCCCTGTTGTTGTCGGGATGGATTTCGCGTATGTCCTTGCGACGGATTTCGCCGTGTTCCACACGTACAAACGGAGAATAGTAGGTGTTGATACCTCCGAAGATTCGGGCATGTGCCAAGCGGTAGGCCGAATCAGTGTAGCCTTGCAGTGGGGCGAAGTAGATGAGTAATCTGTTTTCGTTCATATCGGCAAAGATACATGTTTTCTTGCGAAACAGCACTTGCTTTGCCGAAATTCTATATTTTCCCCACTACTTTCTCCGGCTTTTTATCGCTTGCTAACTATTTGTTCAGCAGGATAAATTCTATAGGCTGCCCGTGTCTGCAAGTCACGGTGAGTACTGTTTCTGTTTGTCCTACTTCTACGGTTACGTCCTCCTGCAGTGTTTTACATTTCCATTGACCTTTCAGTATCAACTTCTTCTCAATGGGGCGGCTTGGCTCTTTGGTGGTAAAAGCCTTTTCAGAGATATTCAGATTGGGGTCGCATACGCTGAGCAAGAGGTTGGAACCAGATTGCTTTTGCATTACCATCGTTTCTGCAGGGATGGAAAGGAACAGTTCGTCTTTTTGGGGAAGATAAGTTTCAAAAGCTGCGTATGCAGTGATACCTGTCTGTTTATCGATAACCACATGGGCGATACTGTCTTTGTGGAGTATCTGGTAAGGTGCTTTCCGTCGGGCGGCATCCAGTTCTTTTGGACTGGGCTGTATCAATACCATATATTCGTATTCGGCATTTTGTGGCGCTGCCCCATGATTGATATAGGCAGAAGCAAAAGTTCCTTGTGTCTTGGCACGGGTTTTTTCATGGTGGGAGTCTTGCCGGGCAATCTGTATCTGCACGTTATCTCCATTCACCAGATAGTAATTGTTATATCCATCTTGGATGCAATGACGTTTGCCATCGTTTAATTCTTGGTGGAAAGGCACGTCCTTTAGTTTGCCGTCTACATAGATGTCGCTTTTCCCCTTTTGGAAGGTACTTTGAAAGAGCGTTGTTTCCGTTGGGAAAGAAGCATTGCTATTGCTGATACCCGTACCCAGACATATCATACGGTTATTGAAACAGAACACAGATTTGCGGGCAACGAAATCGGGTGTGAAGTTTTTCAAGTTACGTTCCATCAGCTTCATGGCAAACATACCGTTCTTACCTTCAAGGGAACTGCTGCCGGAGAAGTTCTCTTTGGAATGTGCCATGGTGGTACCGGGCAGAGGACTGTCTAGTAAGTCGAACGGTAAATGTATTGTGGTGGTTCCGGGCAGACGGTTCCAGTCCCATCCGTTTTCATCGAAACCGCTGGCTTTGCGCGACGGATAACCCATGATTTGGACGGAACCATAACTTTGGTAACGTCCGTAACGATTATCTTTCCTATAGATTTCGGATCCCCATACATCGGTAGTATAGCCTTTCAAGGTTACCATCCAGTCGTTTCGGCGGAAAATGCCTGCCGAACCATAATTGTATACAAAAAAGCCTTGCGGAGCTTTTGCGGGGGTAATTCCTTCTTTTCTGAAATAGATGGCTTCGGGAGTATCATTGTTGCAAAGCCGCATATAGTCTGCTGCTAAGTGGTGGTCGAAGGTATTGCTTTCTCCTGATAAGTCTCCGGCAAGGGCAAGATAGGCAAAGGCAGCTACGTCATTTTCTTTCATGGAACCTCCGAAAGGGTGTCTTCCGCTGATACCGATACCCCATTCATAGATGTTGCAATAATTGCGCATAGATATGAATGCGGATTTCAGCACCTGGCGTGCTTCCATGGTAGGCACGTACCGGGTATGGCTGGTGAGTGCTATGAACTGCCCTACCATGGCGAGCACTCCGGTGGTATAGGCAGGATAGAATCCTCCGTGGTGGAAGGTTGTTCCGTCTACCTTGATACCGCCAATGGTTCCCGGACTGTATTGCAAGGAACCACTCAGCCATCTGGAGAGTCCGGCAAGGGCCCGTGCTCTTTCCCTTTCGTCCACAAACAAGAGTGCAGATACGGTTTTTGCCATCAGCAGGGTGTGCCAGCTATCCAGTAATTCGTCCCGTCCGTATTGGAAAGGTATCCTTGTTTCTTGTAATGCTGACCAGAAGATAAGTGCTGAGAGAATATTATCCCTATTGGGAGCTTTCCAGATAGCGTCGCGCATCAGCCATGCCGTAGTATATATTTTTCGTACCTGATAACCGTAGTGATGGTTGGTGCCCATGCCACTGCCAAAAGCGAAACCTTGGTTGATAGCGTAGTCCCAAACGAGGAAGTAATTCTTTGCCGATTGGGCAGAATGGTTGTAGTAGGCATCGTATGCAAACCCCGAGAGCATATCTTCCAGATTGTTCCAAGAGAGTTCGCCTTTTCGACGGTTTAGTTCATCGGGTGCTACAACGGGAGCACCGGTGAAACCGTTACTGGATGGACGGATATTGGCCGCCTTGAATGTGCTGTAGGCTTTTGATATTCCTTTTTTAGGTGCTTTTGGGGTGTCGAGTATTGCGGTCAGCCGTGCTTCTACAGTGGCCAGTTCTTGTTTCTCGTCGGTGGTTAACGATTCGCTCAGAGGTAGGTCGTATTGATATTGTTCCCATTGCCAGACGCGGCACCAATGCCACAGGTCGCGATAGGTCAGCGAGTTATTGGTCGGCATCTGCAAATCGGGGGTAGTACGGTCATTGATTTTTTTTACCGGGAAGGTCAGTCGGTCTATAAAGACTCGTCCGGTGCGGTTGGGGGCAATGATACGGTAACCGGCAATTTTCTTATCTTGTTTGTCTCCTTGCATGTGCTTGAAGCTTATCCAGCAGGCGCGCCATCCGGCAGCGTATAGTCGGAATCCGAAGTGATGGGAAACATGTCCGTTGGGAGAGTAAAATTCAAAACGCAGGGAGTCTTGCTGAGGCTTTTCATTGTATATCCACAGAGTGATTCCGTTGTCGCCCTCCAGGGTAAAAACAGATTCGGATGGAATGTCCAATATGCTGTTAGGAGAGAATTTCCACTCCAGGCTCTTGCTTCCTTCTTTATAGTATGATGATGATAACGCCAACTCTTGTTTATCGGAACTTTTGAAGTTACAGGGGATTTCTTCTTCGAAACTTACGAATTGTGCAAAAGCGGATGAACTAAGATAGGTCAAAATAAATAGCAACTGAAAAAACTTTCGTGTCATAACTATCAGGTTAAATAAGGTAATTAATTGATTGTGTTACAAAATTACGGAATATTGTTTTCATAAGATGTGTGGATTGTACAAAACAAGTGGTAAAATCATTCATTAAAATGAGGAGAGTAATCTCTCGATTACCCTCCTCTGCACAAATAAAATTAATTAAGGTCTATTTGATTATTTGTGATATAGAGATAATAAGGTTAGAAGTCTTGCGGTTTTATTACCACCATTTGTTCTGTTTTAGTTTAGTATTCACGGACAGTTCTTTGTTGGGAATGGGATAGAACTGATGTTTTTCTTCTGTTTTGGCTGCTACAGTAGCGGCGAAGTCATATTTGCCACCGGTCTTGTCGGCCTTGGCTTCATTTTCACTCTGTGAGTTCCAGCGTTTGTCGGCTGCTGCCGTACCCAGTGTATTCTGCATTCTTTCCAAGTAAATTCCCCAACGTACCAAATCGAACTTACGTATGGACTCGAAGCAAAGTTCGCGGGCGCGTTCATCACGTAATTCTTGTTGGAACTGGTCGTATGACAAGTTTTTGAGTTCCGGAATGCCGGCGCGCTTGCGTACAAGATTTATTGCTGTATAAGCCAGGTCCGTAGGTTGCTTGTTCACTTCATTTTCGGCTTCGGCCAGCATTAGCAATACGTCGGCATAGCGCAGAATCGGATAATTCTCGGGAGTCCAGTTCTTGTTCTTGTTTTCGGCTGTTTCCCACTCACGGCGGAACTTACCACAACGGCGCATGGTGATTTCATGGTCTTTCCATTTTACTTGCACGTCTTTCGCATTCAAGTAATAAGGTGCCATGGAAAGGTCACGACGTTTGTCTGTACTGTTCTTTTCAAATAAATCCCAAAGGACTAATGTACCTGCATAGAAAGCATAGGTATAACCTTTACCCGTGGCGTTACCATTTCTTTGGGCGTTACCGATGGTATTACCAATACGGCTTTCGGTATAATTATTGTCAAGGCGAGTACCTATAAATTCTACTTCCCAGATGGATTCGTTATATTCAGTGTCATATTTATCTGTTGCCATACACTTCCACATGGCGTACACATCAGGGTTTAAGTCATGTTTCTTGGATTTGTAGACTTCATTGGCATATTGAGCCGCTTTTTTATAATAGGCTTCTCCACCGTCGGAAGGTTTTCCTGCTCTCCATAAGCATACGCGTGCTAGGATGCCATATACAGAAGTTTCTTTCACGTGGGATGGGCTTTTGTCATATTCTTTTTTGTCAACCAAGGGAATGCAATCTTCCATTTCTTTGATAATCCAGTCTAATGCTTCCGCATTGGAGGTGGCAGGCATACTGGCGGCATTGATGTCATCTAAAGATTGTTTGCGGATAGGCACCTCATAGAAAGCCTGTACAAGTAAGAAGTGATAGTAAGCACGGAGGAACTTAGCTTCCCCTTTGATTCTATCTTTGGCGATTTGACTCATTTCTGCCTTGTCTATGTTCTCAAGCAAACCATTGGCGTTTTTAATGCCGGTGTATAGTGCTTCCCAGATATTCCATATTTCTTGAGTGGTGCTGGTATAGTCGTTTGCCCATAGCTTACCGGAAAAGTTGCTGTTGCGCGTATAGTAGCTCAGGTCATCTATATTGGTCATTTCTGTGGAATAGAAATTACCATATAAGTTGGCGGTTGCCATTGGGTAATATACTGCGGCAAGTGCCATGGTACATTCAGACTCGTTTCTATAGAATGTGGTTGGTGAAACGAAATCGTATGGTTCGGTTCCTAAGAAGTCACATGAAGTCATAGAGACTACTCCTATGAGGACAAGGGCTTTTTTGAATATATTATAGAACTTTTTCATCATTGTTTTTGTTTTATACGTTTGTTGTTAGAAAGTAAGGTTCACTCCGATAGATGCGTTGAAAGAGCGTGGATATGCAGACCAGTCGAATCCGGGAGTCAATACCGAATTACGTGTAGATACTTCTGGGTCTGAGCCGGAATAGCCTGTAATGGTAGCGATGTTTTCAGCGGAAACAAATACTCTGGCAGAGCTGATGAATGCTTTTCTCAGCATCTGTGCCGGAAAATTGTAACCTAAAGAGATGGATTTCAGTTTCAAGAACGAACCATCTTCCACATAGAGAGAACTATACTCGTTGGAGCCGAGGGCATTTGCACGGGGCATGTTGCTATACGGGTTTTCGGGAGTCCAACGGTTGGTATAGGATGCAAACATGTTAGTGTTCTTCTTCTTGGCGGGATTTTCAAAGACCATTCGGTTAGCGTTCAGAATATCATTTCCTAAACTCCATTGCAAGAAGATACTGAGGTCCCAATTCTTATAGGTAAAGCTATTGGTGAAACCGCCGGTGCATGTGGGCAGGCCGTTACCGATGGTGGTACGGTCTTTGTCATTGATGATACCGTCGCCTGTATCAGGAATACCGTCGCCATTGGTATCTATCGTAGGCATGTCTTTATATTTGGGGTCACCGGGTTGGCAGCCTTTCACGTAAGAAGCGATACCCTCTTTCAGGGTGTACACTTTCTTGCCTTTGTCGTCCGTAGTGATGTTGAAGTCCGATTCTTTGTAGGTACCTTCATAAATGAAACCATACATCTTGCCGGCCGATTCGCCGATACGGCTGACGTATGCGGGCATGGTTTTGTACTTGTTGTCCCAGCTTACATAACTTGTAATTTCACCTTTTCCTTCCGTCAATGCGGTAATCTTGTTGGAGTTGAATGCTATATTGAAGTTGGAAGTCCATGAGAACTTCTTATTCCTCAGGTTGATAGTTTCCAAAGTAAGCTCGAAACCTTTGTTCTTGAGTTTACCGACATTGAGCGTTGCACTGGAGAAACCGGAACTGCCTGGAACATCAGCTCTGAGTAACAAATCCTTAGTGGTTTTTATATAATAATCGGCAGTCACGTTGATACGTCCGTCGAAGAAACCTAAATCCAGACCGAAGTCTATTTGTTCGGTAGTTTCCCACTTGAGTTGTGAATTGGCTTTATTGGCAATATGGAAACCTGGGGTAAATGAACCATTCCAAGGATATTTATACACGTTGTCGCTTGTAATCAGTTTGGCCATGTAGTCAAAGTCGCCCACACGGTTGTTACCTGTCTGGCCGTAGCTGAGGCGTAGTTTTCCATTAGACAGCCAAGAAGCATTTTCCGATACAAAAGCTTCGCGACCGAAAGCCCATGCCACAGATGCAGAAGGGAAATATCCCCAGCGGTTGTTTTTCGGGAATTTAGAAGAACCGTCGGCACGCATGGTGGCGTTAAGGTAGTATCTTGAATCATAGTTATAGTTGATACGACCGAAATAGGACATCATCTTGCTTTCTCCCTGGTTGCTCTCTATGGTTTGGTTGGTACCTTTATCTAGTCCTGCCATACCGAAAGACTCATTACTGATATGTTCGGTTGCTACGGAGTGGGAGTAATTGCTGTTCTTCTGTAAACTTAAACCTGCCAGTACATTCATGCTGTGAAGTTTTTTATTGAACTGATAGGTCAATGTGTTTTCGTTCAGATAGCTTCTGAATTCATATTGGTACAACTTAGCATTGATACCTTTACTTTGTGTATTGGAAGGGTGAGAATTACCGGTACGGGTATTAGGACCATTAAACTCTTCTTTCTTTATGTCACGGCTCGAATAGCCTGCTGCAACTTTAAACTTCAAGTTCTTGATGATTTCATACTCTGCACTCAAGTTGGCTTGCAATGTGTTGGTAGTGTTCCTGCGATATTCGTTCTTGGCCGACAATACAGGGTTGAAGCGATAGTCTTCTGCCATGTCTATATCGGTATCGTAAATTTCGTCTTTTAAGTCGGCGCCTGACGGAGATACGGGACGGTAAGCCCATACACTGTACATGAATGCGGTAGACATGGCGCTGGTGTTGTTCGAGGGATTGGGCCCGTTCTGTGTTGTACTGGCAAAGTTGGCGTTGGCATCTACCTTCAGTCTCTTGTTGAATTGCTGGCTGAGATTGACACGTGCCTGGTATCTGTTTAAGTCAGAATTGATGATGACGCCTTCCTGGTCATTGTAGGATACGGAAGTAGAATATTTCAAGTCGCCGGCATTGCCATTCAAAAGCACGTGATGGTTATGGCTCATGGCTGTGCGGTAAATCTCTTTCTGCCAATCGTAGGATTTGAATTTGCGGTAATCCTCCAGTGTATTTCCATCTTTCAGATACATGTTCTTGAAATCCTCTGCACCCATGACTTCTTGTTGGAGTTTCACAAATTCATATCCATCCATCATTTCGGGGGTATTGTTCACCAGTCCTACCGTGAAACTTCCGTTGTAGGAGATGGTCGGTTTTCCAGATTTGCCTTTTTTCGTAGTGATGATAACTACACCATTAGCACCACGCGAACCATAGATGGCGGTGGCGGAAGCATCTTTCAAAACGTCAATGGATTCGATGTCATTCGGGTTTAAAGAACCCATGTTAGAGGTTTCTTGCGGGAAACCGTCGATAACATATAGAGGCGCTGTGCTTTGGGTCAATGAACCGGCACCACGAATCACGATGTTGAAGTTGTCACCGAGTCCGCCGTCCGTCGATGAAACCTGCACACCTGCAATACGTCCTCCTAAAGACTCAGCAACATTGTTTACCGGAGTTTTGACTAATTCCTTGATGTCTGCTTTCGCGATGGAACCTGTCAGGTCTTTGCGGCGGACATCGCCGTAACCCACTGCCACTACCACTACTTCTTGCAGTTGTTGTGAGTCTTCTTTTAAATTGATGGAAAGTTTCTGCTGATTGTTTACCTGAATTTCTTGTGTCTGATAGCCGATGAATGAGATAACCAGAGTTCCTTTGGCTGGTACACCGGACAAAGTGAACTCTCCGTTCATATCGGTGATACTGCCATTGCTTGTACCCTTCACGAGGACTGACGCACCGATGATCGGACCGAAGTCATCATTCACCGTTCCGGAGACGGTCAGTTCCTGTGCATTGGCCTGCGTGGCAAATAGGACAAGTAACATAATACCTAATGCTTTAAAGAAGCTGGATTTTTGTTCCATAAATATTAATTTAATTAGTTAATAATAAAGGTTGTTTCTTCGTCTTGTACTCACTTTGGGGTGAAATCACATCGCAAATGTAGGGGATGGAATATACAAACATATCCGTTAATAGTTCGCAAAAAGTACGAATTCGTACAAAACCCGCGGACGGCAACACTCTTGTACTTTTATCTCCCTCCGTTTCACGGCTCTTTCATTTGAGGGAGTTAGAAGGAGTTATCGCCCTTTAACTCCTTTAAATGAAAGGGCCGTGCCTCCGTTTTAGTCCTTTGCGCTCTTAACCTTTTCCAGCAGGGCGGAGAGCGCTTCTATCTTTTCCGGATGGGCATCTGCCACATTGTCTTTTTCAGACGGATCGACGGAAAGATTGTACAGTTGGGGCTGCGGGGCGTTTCCCATTTCCGTTTGGGTCCAATACTCCAGTGCGGGTTTGTCGCTGGGCTCTATGTATTTCCAGTCTCCTTGGATAATGGAGAGTGTATTGTCCAGATTCTGTTGTACAATATAGTCACATCCGGCAGTATCGGTTCCCAGGAAGTTGTTGAGCTGGTCGCGGCTGTCGGGAGCGATGCCTGCTTCCAGCGGATGGTTCAGCAGGGCGGCGAATGAAGCGTATACATCAATCATGGAGAAGGGGGCTTGTTGTTTGCCGGGCTTGATGCCGCCGGGCCAGCGTACGATGAAAGGGATGCGTGTGCCGGCATCGAAGGCGCTGTATTTCCCGCCGCGGTAGTGCTTCATGGGAGTGTGGCCGTTCAGCAGTTCGCGTGCCCGGTCTTGATAACCGTCGTCTATGACGGGACCGTTGTCACTACAGAATACGAAAATGGTGTTGTCGGCAATGCCGAGGCTGTCCAGGGTATGCATGATTTCGCCCACGGTCCAGTCCAACTGGAGGATGACATCGCCGCGCGCACCCAGACCGCTCTTGCCGGCAAACCGCGGGTGCGGTACGCGGGGAACATGTACGTCCTGTGTCCCCATATAGAGAAAGAAAGGTTCGTCTTTATGGGCGGTGATGAAGTCCTTCGCCTTGTCTGTTATCACGTCGGCGATGTCTTCGTCGGTCCAGAGGGCGGATTTGCCGCCGGTCATCCAGCCGATGCGGGGAATGCCGTTGATGATGGTATTGTTGTGTCCTTGGCTGGGCTTCATTTTGACGAGTCCGGGATTTTCGAGGCCGGTAGGCCAGTCACCTACTTTGTGGTCGTAGCTCACGGTGATAGGGTCGTTGGGGTCGAGGTTTACCACGTGCCCGTTCTCTACAAAGACGCAGGGGACGCGGTCGACGGTGGCGGGGATGATGTATTCATAATCAAAGCCGATGTCTTGGGTGTTCGGTTTAATCCGGCGGTTGAAGTCCGTACCGCCTTCAGGGCCCAATCCGAGGTGCCACTTACCTACTGCGCCGGTTGCATAGCCTTCTTCCTTGAACATATCGGCCATGGTGACGCAGGCGGTATCGATGATGAGTTCGGAATTGCCCGGAGCAATGCCGGTATTCTTCTGCCGCCAGGGATACATGCCTGTCAGCAGGCCGAAACGGGAAGGGGTGCTGGTGGAAGAAGTGGCATAAGCGTTGGTAAACTGCATGCCTTGTCCGGCAAGGCGGTCAATGTTGGGAGTGCTTACTTTGGTGGCACCGTAACAGCTCAGGTCGCCGATACCCAGGTCATCAGCAATCAGATATACTACATTGGGCTTCTGCGGCGAGTGCTCCGAAGTCTTGTCTTTAGGTTGGCTTCCGCATCCCGCTATCAGGGCTGCACCGGGAATCAGAGACCACAAGGGGGAAAAATGCTTCATAGTTCTTTGACTTTAGATTGTAATTCTGAGGTCAAAGGTAAGAGGTTTTATGGAATCGGGTGTATAAGGAAGTACAAGGGAAGGGAGAAAAAGTACAAACCGTATCATGCGATGGCTTGATGTACAATATTAAGATGTCTCTTCACTGTCTTCCGTACTTTCCTCTCCTCCATTCTCTCCTTTGCGGTAGGCCAGTGGGCTGACATGGTAAATGTCCTTGAAGCATTTGGAGAAATAGCGTGAAGAACTGAAACCGATCCGGTCTGCAATTTCAGTAATATTCAGCTCCGGATTGTTGCGCAGCATCAGAGCGCCTTTCTTCAGGCGGATGGTCAGGATAAAGTCGTTCGGAGTTTGTCCGGTGATAGCCTTTAGCTTGGTGAACAGATTGGTGCGTGCCATTGCCATCTCACGGGCAAAGACGTTGACGTTGAATTCCGTATCGTCCAGATGTTGCTCAATGACTGCCATGGCGCGGTCCAGAATTTCCTTGTCTATGGGGTTGGTGGCAAGCATCTGTACAAAGGCTTGCGGCTGCTTGCTGAACTTTTCCTGCAGAAGGATGCGCGAGTTTACGAGGTTGTTGCAGCGCGAAATCAATAGATTGGTGTTGAACGGCTTGGTGATATAATCATCCGCACCGATGCGCAGTCCCTCGATGTTCTGTTCGATGGCAGTACGTGCCGTGAGCAGTACCACGGGAATGTGGCAGGTGTTGAAGTCACTTTTTATCTGTTTGCACAGTTCCGTTCCCGACATGTTGGGCATCACTACGTCGCTGACTACGATATTGGGCATTTCGCTGCGTACCAGTGCAAGTCCTTCCGCTCCGTCGGCCGCAGTCAGCACTTCGTAGAAGGGCTTGAAGATACCTGCCAGCATGTCGCGGATGGAGTCGTTGTCTTCCACTATCAGGATTCTTGCATCCGGCAGTCGTTTGATGGGAGCATTCTCTTCCAGTTCCGCCTTGAGCAGGGCATCGTTTTCCGGTTTGGGAATCTCTATCTGTTGCACGCTGTCTGCATTCTTGTTTATTTGCTCTTCGTCAAACAGTGCGTTCCCCAATTGCAGGTTTACGATGAAGCTGGTGCCTTTGCCCAATTCGCTTTCCACACGGATGGTGCCGTGATGGAGCTCCACGATACCTTTCGTCAATGCCAGGCCGATGCCCGTACCCGTCTTGCTTGCATCCGTAGAGTCCGTCCGGTCTATTTGGTAGAAGCGGTCGAATATCTTGTCCACTTCCCGGGCATCTATGCCGCTGCCGGTATCGGTCACGCGGATGACGGCATTGCTGCCTTCGGTCTTGATGCCGAGGGTGATGCTGTCTTCCGCCTTGGTATGCTTGATGGCGTTGGACAGCAGGTTGTTGATTACTTTCTGCATCTGTTTTTGGTCATACCATACTTCGAGGCTGTCTGTTTCCTTCTCGAAGCGGAGGCTGATTTGTTTGGCGCTGGCATATTCCAGGAAAAGCAGATAGTTCTCGTATAGGAAGTTCACGATGTTGTGCGGACTGACCTTTATCTTCATGTGCCCTTGTTCCTGCTTGCGGAAGTCGAGCAGTTCGGTGATGAGTTCCCGTAGCTGTATGCTGTTCTTGTAGATGCCCAATACTTTGTTATATATGGCAGGCGTGAAGTTCTGGAGTTGCATCAGCGTTTCCACTTGTGCCACGATGAGTGTCAGCGGGGTGCGGAATTCATGGGAAATATTGGTGAAGAAACGCAGCTTCGACTGGTTCAGGGCCTCTACGTCGCGGATGTGCTTCTGTTCGTACTTCAGCGATTCGCGCAGCTTGATTCTCGACTTGTAGGTACGCACTAGATACCAGAGCAGGCTTCCCGTCACTATCAGGTAAATAAGATAGGCAAGGGGAGTCTTGTAGTAGGGAGGCAACACGTGAATGGTCAGGCGGACTTGCGGACAAAGGCTCTCGTCTTTTCCGTTGGGCCTTATAATCAACTTATAGGTTCCGGCGTTCAGGTTGGTATAGGTGATGTTGTGCAATCCACGGGCACTGTTCCAGTCGTTGGAGAAGCCTTCCAGCTTATAGATGATGTCGTCTTTGTTGGCGGCTACATAGTTGGAAGTGGCGAACTCTATGCTGAACATGGACTGATTGGCGTTGAGCGTAATCTCGGGGGTGCAGTACAAGGCTTGTTGCAGGATGCCGGTCTCATCTCCCACTTGTATTTCCGTTCCGTTCACAATGAGGCGGGAGAGGATGATTTTGTAGGGCTTCGGCGTGAAGTTCAGCTCCATTTCATGGAAGGAAATCATTCCCTGCGTGCCTCCCAGGAATATCTCTCCGTCACGGGTCACGCAAAGGGCATTCTCGTTGACGGCAGTCGTCGGGAAACCGTTTTCGGCGCTGTAGTTTATGAATGCCTTTTGCCGGTAGTCGAAGATGGAGAACCCTTCGTTGGTGATGAGCAGCAGTTTGCCGCTGGTGGGAGATTCCCGGGTTTCATAGATGCAGTCGCTGGAAAGGCCGTTTTTCGCCTGGTCAAAGTTCTCGAAGTCGTTGCTTGCAGGATGATATAAGTCCAGCCCGCTGCCCGAGGTGGCGAACCACAGATTGCCCTTGCTGTCTTGGGTAATGTTGTTTACATTGTTGTTGCTGATACTGTGCGGGTCGGCAGCGTCATGCCGGTAGTTGGTCAGTTCGTTCGTATCGAAGCGGTAGCTGAACACACCTTCGCCCGTGGCTGCAATCCAGAGTGTGCCATTGTTGTCAAAGGTAATGTCTGCCACCATCTTGATTTTTTTGCCTTCTTTACTGTCTTGGAACAATAGCCGGCATTTCCCGTCAGCCGGATCGAAAAGGCAGATGCCGTTTTGGGTGGCTATCACCAGTTGGTCTTGGTAGGGGGCGATGTCACGGATGATGTCCGACGGCAGTGTTTCCGGATCATTGACTTTCATGCGGTAGTGTGTGAAGCGTCCCGAACGTATGTCCAGCTTGTTCAGTCCTCCCAGATGTGTTCCTATCCAGATGACATCTTTGGCTGCATCGTAGTAGAGGGCTTTGATATTGTTGTGTGAGATGCTGTTCGGGCTGTCTTCCGGACGGAACCATCTGAACCTGCGGGTATGCCGGTCGTAGTAATTCAGTCCTCCCCCTTCGGTTCCTATCCACAGGTTGCCGTCCTTGTCTTCTACGGTGCGGCCCACTACCGGGTTGCTTAATCCTTTTTCTTCGACGGAGGAATAAGAGTACCGGGTATATATTTCATATTCCGGATTGAAATAGTTGACCCCTCCGAAATAGGTGCCCAGCCACAATGTGCCTTGGTTGTCCTTCACAATGCACCAGATGGAAGAGTGTGTCAGTCCGTCGTTCTGGGCATCACTGGCAGTATGGTTCTGGAAGAGTCCCGTACTTTTGTCATAGCGGTTCAACCCGTTGAATGTTCCAATCCAGATGTTTCCCAGATTGTCTTCACAGCAGGCTCTCACGAAGTTGGAAGAGATACTGCATGGATTCTTTGCGTCGTACTCAAAGACTTCGATTTCCCCGTCGGCCTTTACGTGGTGCAGCCCTTCTTCCCAGCTGCCAATCCATAACTCGCCTTCGCTGTCTTGGTATATGCTGGTGATGTTGCCTTTTTGAATGGGGTGTGTCAGTTTCTTGTCAGTCAGGTTCAGCCGGTACACTCCGTCGCTGGTAGTACCTATCCATAGGTATCCTTTATCCAGGTGCATACAATAGATGTCCAGATTCTTGTCGGCCAGTTGGTAGTATAGGTCGAAGTTCCCGGTTTGTTCGTTATAACGATAGATTTCGTTCTTTTTTCCAATAAAAAGAACCTTGTTGTAGTAGATGCTGTTGACGTTTCCTTGCAGCAGGGTGGTGAATCTTTGGGTGGCGAGATTGAACTCGGCTACTCCTTCCGTGCAGAGCAGGTAGATTTTCCCGTTATGGTTGCCGGTCAGTCGCAATACGGTATTGCAGAAGAGGCTGTGCGGGTCGTTCTTCCGCAGTTTGTAAGTTTGTATGTCTTTCCCGTCGTAGCGGTTCAGTCCTTCGCGGGTTCCAATCCATAGGACACCGTTTTCGTCGATATAGAGGCTGTTTACGGAGAATTGCGACAGTCCGTCGTCGGTCGTCAGATGATTGAAAGTAATGTTTTGACCTTGCAGGGTTGTGGCAACCATGCTCAGTAATACAAGAAGCAGCCGGATGGTAGACTTTCGCACTTTTTCTGGTGGTTTTTAAGGTTTCAGTTACAAATATAGGTATATTTTATGCAAGACTTCTTATTTATCCGGAGCTTTTTGAGGTTATGTCCGTTTAAATGTATAATTTTGGATGCTCGGTGAACCATACTTGCCTTTTGGCATAAGGCAAAAGAGCATTTTTGTAAACTAATTAATCCATAAATTGTCATGAAAGACCTTTTATCTATTGTATCTCATTTTCGACTGAAAGGTACGGTCGTTGAAATCAAGCCCTTAGGTGCCGGACTAATTAACGACACGTACAAAGTGACCACCTCCGAAGCCGATGCTCCGGATTATGTATTGCAGCGTATCAACCATGCCATCTTCCAGAATGTGGAGATGCTGCAGGCCAATATCGGGTCAGTGACCGGACATATACGCAAGAAACTGGAAGAAAAGGGCGAATCCGACATCGAGCGGAAAGTGCTTCATTTCGTTCCCGGGGCGGATGGAAAAACCTATTGGCATGACGGTGAGAGCTACTGGCGCGTGATGACCTTCATTCCCCGTGCCAAGACTTACGAAACTGTAAATCCTGAATATTCCTACTATGCAGGAGCGGCCTTTGGCAATTTCCAGGCTATGCTTGCCGACATTCCGGATACACTGGGCGAGACTATTCCCGATTTCCACAACATGGAGTTCCGCTTGAAGCAATTGCGTGAGGCGGTGGCAGCCGATGCGGCCGGACGGGTGAAGGAAGTGCAGTATTTTCTGGATGAAATAGAGAAGCGTGCCGAGGAAATGTGCAAGGCAGAGCGCTTGCACCGTGAAGGCAAGTTGCCCAAGCGCGTCTGCCACTGTGATACGAAAGTGAACAACATGATGTTCGACGAAGACGGTACGGTGCTCTGTGTCATCGACCTGGACACGGTGATGCCCAGCTTCATCTTCTCCGATTATGGCGATTTCCTCCGCTCGGGTGCCAACACGGGGTTGGAAGACGACAAGAACCTGGACAATGTGAACTTCAATATGGAAATATTCCAGGCATTCACCAAGGGTTATCTGGAATCGGCCAAGTCCTTCCTGCTGCCGATAGAGATTGAGAACCTGCCGTATGCGGCTGCCTTGTTCCCGTATATGCAGTGCGTACGCTTCCTGGCAGATTATATCAACGGTGATACTTACTATAAGATTCAGTATCCGGAGCATAACCTCGTCCGTACCAAAGCTCAGTTCAAACTGTTGCAGAGCGTGGAGGAACATACGCCGGAGATGAAAAAGTTCATTGACTCATGTATCTGAAAAAGTATCTGATGATGATAGCGGCCGCCCTTTGCATGCTGCCGCTGTCTGCAATTAATCCCCAAAATGGTAAAATGAAAGAATTGAATGTAAAGAAGGTGAGTGTGGCCAACATACCGGTGGAATCGGTTCCTGCCCTTCTGGATAAAGAGAAAGTGGCTTTTCAGCCTGTCAATACGGTGAACTGGGCGGACTTTTCCTATTGCCCCGATGTGGAGTTCCGCATAGCGCATACGGAAGATGCCGTTCTGCTGCATTTCAAGGTAAAGGAAGCGAGTGTGCGCGCCGTTGCAGGGCACGATAACGGTCCGGTCTGGGAAGATGCATGCGTGGAGTTCTTCTCTGTGCCCGCCGGTGACGGAGTGTATTACAACATGGAGTGCAATTGTGCCGGAACGCTGCTTATCGGTGCAGGTGCCGGACGTGAAAACCGCCGGCATGCCCCGCAGGAGGTGCTCGACAAGGTACAGCGTTGGTCTTCTCTGGGGCGCGAGGCCTTTGAGGAAAGAGTGGGAGAGTGCAGCTGGGAAGTGGCCCTGGTCATCCCTTATTCCGCTTTCTTCCTGCATGACATCACTTCGCTGGACGGCAAGGCAATCCGTGCCAACTTCTATAAGTGCGGCGACAAGCTCCGGACTCCTCACTTCCTTTCCTGGAATCCGATAGGGCTGGAGAAGCCGAACTTCCATTGTCCGGAGTTCTTCGGTGCACTGCATTTCGAGTAAGGAGGCGGTATTTTCCGTGTGAACCCGGTATTCGGAATCAGATCTTCAGCAAGTTCAAAAGAGAAAGTTTGCAAACCTGCCCTCACTACCCTCACCGCTTTCCTGAAACGCCCTGTTCATCGGCATTGCGGTGGTGAGTGAGAGCAAATAAAAAGGGTGAGGGCAAAATTTGCCCTCACCCTTTCGGCTTTATCCTGTTGCTTACTATCACTCCCCTCAAGACGCACGGGCTTTCGTCCATCTCTCCCCCGTCCTTTATTGAGAAAAGCATATATATTTCTTGTGCCAAACGCAGTGTATTGACAACGGCTCACCTTAGTGGTCTGCTTTGTTCACCTAAGTGAGCTGATTTGTTCACCTTAGTGGTCTGACTTGTTCACTATAGTGGAGCATTGGCAAATCAAAAGGTTTCTCGGGAGAAACACGTATGCGGAACACAAAGAAACCCTGTACAGCACACGATGAATATGGTTCAAACGGGAATGCATCCTTTGAAAAAAACACGACCGGACAAGGATAAGCTAAACAAAAAACATTATTTTTGCAGTATATCAAGCTGCAAACTGCATGAGAAAACGAACCATAGCCCTCATAGCCATACTGACCGCACTATTGGCAGCCTGCACAGAAACGACAGGCTACAATACAACATTGGTACAAGCAGACTCGCTGATGGCATCGCATCCGGACAGCGCACTGCACATGCTGCAAGGCATCCCAGCCGAGAGCCTGAAAACAAAAGCAGACCGTGCCTACCATGCACTGCTGCTGACGCAGGCACGGGACAAGAATTACATAGTGCAGACGGATGATTCACTGATTTGTTCTGCTATGGCTTATTATAACCAGACTAACAATACTAATTTGCAAGCTCGTAGCTACTATTATTGCGGATGTGTTTACAGAGATATGAAGAGAACAGAGGAAGCTGTTTCCTGTTTTTTAACAGCCAACACTTTAGCAAAAGAAATAAAAGACATCAGTTTGCAAAGCCGTATCTGCAATAATATAGGTTACTTGTATTATGCACAAGATTTAAATGAGCAAGCAGATTCCATATATCGGGAAGCGGAGCAAATGGCTGTCCTGCTGAAAGATTCGCTGCTTCAGGCAGAAGCTTTGTCACAGCAGGGAATGATTCGGATGGAAAAAGGGAAGTCATTCTATCCGAAAGCTGAAAAACTGATGCTGCAAGCACTGTATATGGCTAAAATGACAAACAACAAAACTCTGAACAGAACCATACTGTCTGCACTAAGCACATTGTACTACAGAATGGAGAATGGAAAGAAAGCAGTGGAGTTTGCCAAGCAAAACTTTGCCCTGCAGGAAGATACAACTTTCTGCTACAATGCTTTCTATATATTAGGAAATGCCTATTACGAGAACCGGCAATATGACTCTGCCTCCTTCTATCTAAACAAAGCCCTTCCTGATAAGAGTCATGCCATAAAAGCAGGAGTTTACAAGTTATTATCAGATATAGCAAAAGCTTCCGGAGATTTTAAAACATCATTGGACTTGGAACGAACCGGCTCCATCTACACGGATAGTTTGCGGAACAACCGTAACAGACAAGCCTATTCCGTGATTGATGCCGAAAAGAGTGCCCAGATAGCCCATCAACAGAAGAAACACGATTCAGTCATCAGTAAATATAACGGTCTCCTGCTGTCTGTTGTAGCGGCAGCGTTCTTGGCCTTGTACATGCTGAAAAGATACCGGAGAAGAACCTTCCTTTTGGAGGAAGAAAAGGACAGACTGAAAGAGGTACAAACCGCAATGCAGCAACAAAATGCCAAACTTGAAGAAGAGCAACGGCAGAAAGAAAACAGAATCGCATATTTAGAAAGAGAGTTGGAACAACTGCATTATGATGCAGCGCAGAAAAAGCAATTGCGTAATGAGCTGGAAGCCCTGAACCACGAACGAGTTCTGCTCTTGACAAGCACACAAAAATATTCGGATGTAAAAACCAAGATGAAGCAAATCATCCAAGACTACAAAGACCATGACAGCTCGGAGCTGCACATGGAAAAGGAGGACTGGTTGCAACTGATTGCCGAAACAGACCGACGTTGGAACCAAATCACCTTAAGGCTATGTGCGGATTGCAAACTGCTGCAAGAAGAAATTCACCTCTGCTGTCTATACCTGACCGATTTGCCGGTCAGCTATTTCGGATGTCTGTTGGGCTGCAAACGAGACACCGTCTACAAAAAAGCGAATCGCATTGTTGAGAAGCGGATGGGCTTTCCTCACGGTTCAACTTCTCTGCAAAAGGTGTTGAAGGAACTGTGCGTTAAGACAAATTAACTATTTATACATATATAAGCACCGTTATACATCACTTTATACATCACTTTATACATCACTTTATACATCACTTTATACATGTTTTATACATATCCATAAGCTAAAATAGTCCTATATTTGTGACAACGAAAACAAATAAAACGTATAAATATGAGAAGACTATTATTTATCCTGCTAACAATTTTCTCTCTTGGCAATATAGCAGTACATGCGGAGAAAGTGAATGATTGTATAAAGATTGTTCTCCAACAAACAGTTCCTGGCGACTATATACCACCTATTAATAAAGAAGGAGGTCCTGTAGTCCGTAGCATATATATGCCGATAGTAGATGCTTACCTATATAATAATGTGGTAAATGTCAGCTTCAATGAAAACATTGCAGTTGTCAATGTCACTATCACCAACGAAACTACCGGTGAAACGGTCTATTCAGAGACATGTAGTAATCCTGTTACTCTTAATATAGACCTTAACGGTGAGAAGAGCGGAGAATACTCCATTGAAATAGAAACAGATGACATATTCTTGGAAGGCTACTTCAATTTATGATATTTTGTGCACTAAATATAAGCGGAATCGAAAAGCTTTAATAGAGTAGAACTAAATTAATCTTGAACACTATGAATTTTAATGACTTAAAAGCGAAAGCCCTCAATAAAAAACAAATGAGAGCTATCAAAGGTGGTTCTGGTACTTGTGGCTACAAATCTCCAAGTGGTAGAGTAGAGTGCGGTGTAACCAAAGCTCAAGCTATGCACATGGCTACCGCCGAGGGAAATTGGTGCTGTGATAGCTGCGCTTCAAGTAGCTACTGCGGATAATCCGCAGGTTACAGAATAGGAAAATTGTTATTCAAACTAATAATTTTCCTATTCATTATTTAATATCATCATAAATTAAAAGCCTATACTTATGAAGTATATATGTATCATCTTTTTTCTGGTAATAAGCATTTCATCTTGCCGGCAACAAGCCATCAATGAGAAATGTGGAAAGAATATTGTAGTATGTTTCAATCATTACCATCCTAAGCCCCACAGGACACCGGGAGGAGTGAGACACGTGCCGATGCCTAAAGTCCTCTATACCGACAGTATAGGAACTCTTATGGAATACATGCCGGACAAAGATTTCGATACCATAACCCTCTATTCCACTGAACATTTCAAGGAGCTGGGGCTCAACTATGGGGATTTTGAGTTCAACTACTACCCTTTAATGCAAGGGGATACCATTACTATTTCAATGGATAGCCTGAACTACCCCATTTTAAGCAGCAAGCATCACCCGGAACGCAACAGAATCTATAATATGAACTATGAATTGCGTAAAGGGAGGACACACTCCGGCTTAGAAGCAAAAACATGCTTGGGAAGCGATTGGGTACGGATTGCCCAAAGCATTAACATGATACGAGCCAACAATTGGACTTCATTAATAATAGATTATTGTCCTTTGGATTCATTACAATCCATGTTCGACAGTTACAAAAAGAACTACACAGATACTATCAATTCTTTTAAAGAACAGCAACTTATCTCAAGCGAGATACACGACCGTTATCAATACCTGCTCAAGCTGAAAGACTATGAATCCCGGAGAATGCTGAATGAAGACACCGCCTTCTACCGCCAAATGGAGCCCGAAATAGCCGACAAATATATCCGTTATCCCTCCTACCGTGAATTTCTGGACTACTACCTCTGGTTTTTGAATCAGCACATCCCGACGATACGCAAATCGCAGGGAGGAAGCAAAGACTGGCGTCAAACCTTCGATGAGCTATCTCCGAAAACATTTCAGCCAAAATCAAAACAAATCCTGCTTGAACGCTGCATCAAAGAAATCGGCGAAAACTTTTCGGCACAAGACGTAAACAGCTATCTTGACAAATATATCCATATCACCCAAGACACACTGCTGCCCAACAAGATAAGAGACCAATATAACTTGTCTGCCGATGCCAACCAGTTATTGCTGAAGGACATCCACGGAAAGCCTACCAACTTGAACATATTGTTGAAAAAAAACAGGGGAAAGGTCATTTATGTGGACTTTTGGGCAAGCTGGTGTGTACCCTGCCGGGAAGAAATGCCTCCATCGGCAAAGCTAAGAGAGCTGTACAAGGGAAAAGATGTGGTATTCGTCTATCTCGCCTTCAAGGACCAGGAAAGCAGCTGGAAAAAGGCAGTAGAGCAGGAAGGCTTGTCGGAAGTACCCGACAATTTCCTCATCACAAACCCAAAGAACAGTAAAATACTGGAAAAGCTAAAGCTGGAATTAATTCCCCGATACATCATTTTCGACAAACAGGGCAATATTGTTGAAGTGAATGCTCCAAGACCAAGTGACCAACAAGCGGCAACAACGATAGACAAATATTTAAAACAGTAAAGCAACAGAATGAATGCACATCAAAAAATAATAAAAGACAATGCAAGAACCATTTTGAAGATTATCACAAAATATTATGGCTGCAAATATTCTGCTGCATTATATGTAATATTGAAGGAACATCCGGATTTTCCCAGTTTCCTATCTTTCCAGTATATATTACATAGGATGGGCAAAGATAGTTTTGCCATACATACCAGTTATGAAGAACTGACAAATATACCCTCTCCTTTCATTGCTCATGTTATTACAAATGTGGATTTGTTCCTGTTTATAACAAAAGTTACTGCCGAATCTATTCAGACTATTGATGAGAAAGGAAAGATAGAAAGTATATCGAGAAAGGATTTTGAAGATATGTGGGACGGTAACATCCTTATTATGGATAACCGACCAGGTAAAATCAGTATTCCACTAAAAATGAAATTCAGCACAATCATTAAGCAAATAAAATATCCTATGCTTATATTGTGTGTAGCCATATTATTCGCATATTTACTTATTTTAAAGCACGAAGGAGGCATTCTTTTTTATCTATATCTTACAGGCGTTTTAGGAGGACTGACTGCATCCATACTTTTGTTTGTAGACCAAATAGACAAGTACAATGTACACATTAAAAAATTATGTTCAGCCACCGGAAATAAGAATAATATAGATTGTTCTTCTATCTTGGATTTCAAAGACGCATATTTCCTCGGACTTGTTTCTTGGAGCGATATAGGTTTTGTGTATTTTTTATCTCTTTTAATTGTATTACTATTCCTACCATTTGGTACAGCACAGGCACTTATAAACTTCCTGTCTGTTTGCAGTATCGGATATGTATGCTATTCTCTTTTTTATCAGAAATTCATAGCAAGAAAATGGTGTACCCTTTGCCTTTCTGTACAAGTGGTATTCGTTTTTCTGTTTATGCTAAGTATATGTACTTTAAAGATGAATTATATATACGAATTGCTACATTTGAAATCAATAATAGAAATAACGACGATCTTCGTTACTGTTACATCTATCTATATAGTCATCAAGCCGATAATTGCCACTCAAAAAGAACACACCACCTTGAAAAGAAAATACAACGAATTAATATATGACGAAAACATTTCCCAATATCTTTTTCAACAAGAACTTTGTCTTACAGATGTTGACAAAGTGAATAAAATATCAATAGGAAATCCAGATGCCGAAATATGCCTTACTCTTATTTTCAGTCCTATTTGTGTTTCATGCATAAAAGAGCTACAAAAACTAATGCCCATCCTTCAAAGAAAAGCCAATACCAAATTGGATTTAATATTTTTGTTAGACCAAAAGAAACATCCAGAATCGATAGTAATAGCTTCCCATATTCTCTCTGGCTATCAAAAGAATCCCCAATTATTTGCCATGATACTAAAAAAATATGTTGATAACTATCCTATCAGTAAAAATAAAATCCTACATAACATTAAGTTCTTGGATGAAATCCCTAAATACGAGCCTTTCATCAATGCACAAGAAAAATGGTGTATAACACATAAGTTTTACACTACACCCATTCTATTTATTAATGGGAGGAAATTTCCAAGCTATTATAACATCAAAGATATTGACTTTTTATATAGTTAATCAAATGAAATCTTTCCCCCACTACTCCCAGCACGACGTGATGGACTGCGGCCCCACCTGCCTGCGCATGGTCTCCGCTTTCTATGGCAAGCGCTATTCATTGGAAGGGTTGAGGGAGAAATCATTCATCACCCGCGAAGGGGTTTCCATGCTGGGCATCAGCGAAGCCGCAGAAAAGATTGGATTTCGGAGCATCTGTGTACAAGTGAGCTACGAGATGCTGACGGAAGCTCCTCTGCCTTGCATCGTCCACTGGAACCAGCAGCATTTTGTCGTAGTTTATAAGCTGGACAACAAGCATGTTTGGGTGGCAGACCCCGGAGCGGGAAAGCTGAAGTACACTCGTGAGGAGTTCTGCCGTTGCTGGCTCAGTGCAAAGAAGGACGGAGAAGATACGGGAGTGGCACTGTTGCTGGAACCTACACCGGAATTCTATGCACAAGAGGATGAGGGGGAAAAGACAGACTATAAAGGCTTCGGTTTCCTCTATTCTTACTTGCGCCCCTACAAGCAACTGGTGGGGCAGCTGCTGCTGGGGTTGCTATTAGGCAGCATGATACAACTGATGCTCCCCTTCCTCACGCAGAGCATCGTGGATTTCGGCATCAACAACCGGAACCCCGGATTCATCTACTTAGTGCTCATCGCCCAACTGATGCTGACCGTTAGCAGCAGCGCCGTGGAATTTATCCGCGGATGGATATTGCTGCATCTGGGCACACGCATCAACATCGCCTTGATTTCGGACTTCCTCGTCAAGCTGATGAAACTCCCCATGGGCTACTTCGACACCAAGATGACGGGCGACATCCTGCAACGCATCAACGACCACACGCGCATACAGAACTTCCTGACCGGAAGCAGCCTCAGTGTAGTGTTCTCCATGTTCAACCTGCTTATTTTCAGCACTGTGCTGTTGCTGTACAACGCCATGATATTCCTTATCTTCATGGGAGGAAGTGCCCTTTACGTGGCTTACGTCTGGCTCTTCATGAAGAAGCGGGCGGAACTGGACCACAAACGCTTTGCCCAGCAGAGTGCCAACCAAAGCTCGGTGGTGCAACTGGTGAACGGCATGCAGGAAATAAAGCTGAGTGCCTGCGAACAGCAGAAACGGTGGGAATGGGAACGTATACAGGCAAGGCTGTTCAAAGTAAACATCAAGAGCCTTGCGCTGCGGCAGTACCAGGACTCGGGAGCGGTGCTGATAAACCAGACCAAGAACATCGTAATCACGGGGCTGGTGGCATCGCTCGTGGTGAAAGGGGAAATGACGCTGGGAATGATGCTCTCCGTGCAGTACATCATCGGGCAACTGAACAGCCCCGTAAACGACCTCATCGCCTTTGCCCGCGACATGCAGGACGCACGCCTCAGCATGAACCGCCTGGGCGAAGTGCGCGACAAACCCGACGAGGAAAACCCCGCCGGAGAACTGATAAGGGAGATACCCGCAGGGAAAGACCTGCGGATAGAAAAACTGAACTTCAAATACGACCCGCTCAGCGAAACGCCTACCTTGGATGGCATCAGTCTGGAAATAGCGTCGGGCAAGCAGACTGCCATCGTAGGCATGAGCGGAAGCGGGAAAACCACGCTGGTGAAGCTGCTATTGGGATTCTATCCGCCTGCAAGCGGACAAATATTTTTAGGAGACACCCCGCTGGACAACTTCAGCATCCGCGAGTGGAGGAAGAAGTGCGGCGTGGTGATGCAGGACGGGTTCATCTTCTCGGACAGCATTGCGGGAAACATCGCTCCCGGCGTGGAACACATCGACAAGGAACGCCTGCGCCATGCGGCGGAAGTGGCGAACATACACGGATTCATCGAAGGACTGCCGCTGGGATACAACACTCGGATAGGGCAGGAGGGGCACGGGCTGAGCCAGGGGCAGAAGCAACGCATCCTCATCGCCCGCGCCGTGTACAAGAATCCGGAGTTCATCTTCTTCGACGAAGCCACCAACGCACTGGATGCCAACAACGAGCGCATCATCATGGAGAACCTGCAACGCTTCTTCGAGGGCAGGACTTCGGTGGTGGTGGCACACCGCCTGAGCACCGTGCGCAATGCCGACCGGATAGTGGTGATAGAGCAGGGACGGATTGCCGAAACGGGCACGCACGAGGAACTGACGGCACGGGAAGGAAGGTACTACAGGCTGGTGAAGAATCAACTGGAGCTTTGAGAATGGAAAATGGAAAATTGAAAGCGGAAAATTGGGAATGAAGGATTCGGAAAGGGAGATAGAGTTGCGGAGCGAGGAGGTGCAGGAGATTCTGGCACGACCGCCGCATGCACTGGTGCGGTGGGGCATCACGGTGTTCTTCGTTGTGCTGGCGTTCTTCTTCATAGGAGGGTGTTTCTTTAAATATCCCGACGTGGTAAGCGCACCCGTCACCATCACTACCGAGCACCCGCCGATATGGATGGTGGCGCGGGGAAGCGGGAAGATAAAGGAGGTGTACCGCAAAGACCGGGATTCCGTGTGGGCGGGGAACATCATCGCCGTGCTGGAGAATCCCGCCGTGACGGAAGACGTGCTGCGCCTGAAAAGGCAGCTGGCATCCTTCAACCCGGCAGACAGCGGCGCCTGCACCGGGCTGTTCCCGGAAAAGCTGTCACTGGGCAGCATACAGAACGCCTACGCCTCTTTCCTGAAAAGCCTGACGGACTGCCGCAACTTCCTCTCGCTGAACCTGTACGAACAGAAGATGGAAGCCACCCGCCGAGAGTTGCAGGAATACCGCAACTACATCGCCCACCTGAACAGACAAGCGGAACTGGATGAGGAACAGGTGCGGATAGCATCTACCGTGCACAACCGCGAGAAGAAGCTATTCGACGAGGGGCTGACCGCCCAGTCGGAATACGAGGAAGCCAAACAGGCATTCTTGAACAAGCAGCAGGGGCGGGAACAGCTGATGACCTCGCTCTCGTCGGCCCGGATACAGGAAGCGCAGTTGCAACAGAGTATCATCGAAACGCAGATGGAGCGAAGCCGGGAGTGCAACAACCTGAACATAGCCCTGAAAACCGCCTACAACGAATTGCTGGTAAGCATCAATGATTGGGAGTTGACTTGTCTCTTCGTCAGTCCGGCAAGCGGCATACTCTCGTACAACCACGTCTGGCAGAAGAACCAGGACGTGGGCAGCGGAGACAGGGTGTTCTCCGTGGTGGCCAAAGACCCGGGAAGCATCATCGGGAAAATAAGGCTCCCTGCCGGAGGTTCGGGAAAGGTGACGCCCGGACAGCGGGTAAACATCAGCGTGACCGGCTATCCGTACATGGAATTCGGTTTCCTGACAGGGGAAGTGACGTCCGTCTCGCTGCTGGCGGACGAGGAGAGCACTTATACCGTCACCGTGGGTTTACCCCAGGACTTGTGCACATCCTACGGAAAAAAACTGGAATTCAAAGGGGAACTGACAGGAACGGCGGAGGTGATGACAGACCAAAGGAGTGTGACAGGAAGGTTGATGAGCCCGCTGAGGTATTTGTGGGAGAAGTATTTGTAGGGGAATACGAAAGAGGCACGAACTACGCGAACTCACGAGAAGGAATCTGTTTATTCGTGATTGTCTGCGTGATTCGTGCCCGAAGAAAAGTCTCACTTCACAATTCCTTTGGAATTTCTGATGAAGTTGATAATGTTGTGTATCTCGTCACTCATCGGAACCTGGTCCTCAATCTTCTGCAAGGCATCCTGCACGCTGAAGTTTCCCTGGTATACCAGACGGTAGGCATTTACGATATGGCGCAACACACGTTCGGTCGCCTGGTGCTTGTGTTGAAGCACGGCGGCGTTGATGCCGTGGTACTCTGCCGGGTTGCCGTTCATGATGACGTAGGGCGGCACATCCTTGGCGATGCGGCAGCCTGCCTGAATCAGCACCCAACTTCCTATGTGGCAGCATTGGTGCAGAATAACGTTGCTGCTTAGGATTGTATTGTCGTCTATCCGGCATTCTCCGGCTACGGTAGTCTTGATGCCCAGTACGCAATGGTTGCCGATTTGTACGTCGTGGCAGAGGTGCACACCGTCCATCAGGTAGTTTTCATTACCGATGCGGGTGGCGCTTTCTGCATGGGTGGCACGGCTGATGACCACGTTCTCGCGGATATCGTTGTGCTCGCCGATAACCAGCAGGCTTTCTTCTCCCGTATAGTGGAAGTCTTGTGGTTCGGCACCCAGGATGGCATTATGATGTACCTTGTTCCCTTTTCCCATGCGGGTACCGTGCAGAATTTTTGCACCCGACATGATTATACAGTCATCACCTATTTCCACGTTCCCTTCGATAAATGCAAAGGGCTGGATAGTTACATTCTTGCCGATTTTTGCGGCTGAATCTACATAAGCTAACGGACTTATCATAGTTATCAGTAATTAGTTATGAATTTATTCTCTTCCTCCTCCAAGTGCCTGGTACAGGCTGATGATTGCCTGCATGCGGCTGAAGGTGTCGGACACTTCCGAAAGCTGTGAGCTGAGGTAGGATTGCTCGGCAGACAAGACTTCCAGATAGGTTGACGTGCCTAAGTTAAACAATTCTTTGGTATCTGCCGCAGCTTTTCGGGCTGAATTTACCTGAGTGTTGCGTGAAACAGCCTTGTCTGTCTCCGCTTGGTACTGGTAAAGCGCATTGCTTACTTCGTTACCGGCATTCAGCAGGGCGGTTTGGAACTGAATCTTAGCCTGCTCCTCTTGTGCCTTGGCTTGTTTCAGACGGGCAATGTTGGCACCGCGATAGAACAAGGGTTGCGTCAGCGAACCGATGGCGGAAGCCAGTAGTTTGCCCGGGTTGACGATTGCCGATCCTGCGCTGTTGGTCCATCCTGCCGAACCGCTCAACGTAATTTGCGGATAGAAAGCCGCACGTGCGCTATTGGTGTTGTAATAGCTGGCTGCCAGCGACATTTCAGCAGCCTTTACATCCGGACGGTTTGACAGCAGTTGCAAAGGAATGCCGGCAGAGAACTCCGAGGGAAGCTGTTGTTCTTCCAGCACGCTGCGTGCGATGTGCTGTCCCGGTTGGTTCAGTATCAGGCACAAGGCATTCTCTGTTTCGCGGATGCCCTGGCGTATGTCTGGCAGTGATGCCATGACTTGTGCATAAGCATTGCGGCTCTGTTCTACGGCGGCAGAAGTGGTTCCGTACATGCCGGCATCCTTCAAGGCCTGCACGGTTTCCAGATTCTTTTTCAGGATGTCGGCGGTACCTTCCGTTATTTGCAGTTGGCGGTCGAGCATCAACAGTGTGTAGTACATGTTGGCTACGTTGGCAATGACCTGCGTCTGTACGGCCTGCTTATAGAACTGTGTCTGTTTCAGAGACACTTGAGCCTGCCGTTTCGGGTTCAGCAGTTGCCCGAAGAGGTCTATCTGCCAGCTTGCCGTAACCGGCAATGAGTAGGTTTGCGTGGCTTTTCCTTTGTCCCAACTGCTCACGGTTCCTTGCGGAGACAAGGCGAGCATCGGAGCATAGGACAACCGCGCGGACATCAGTGCGGCTTGTGCCTGCTTTACGTTCAGGGCTGCGCTACGCAGGTCGGCATTGTTGGTGAGTGCTTGCTCGATAAGTGCTTGCAGCTGCGGGTCTGTGAACACTTCTCTCCAGGGCAGGTTACCGAAGTTGGCTGTATCTGCGGACAGCGTATCGTTGACGGATGCCGTATCGCGATACAGTCCGGCAGTTGTGATATCTTCGGGTCTGTCGTATGATTTATAGATGTGGCAACCGCTCAGTAAAGCAGTTGCGCACATCAGGCATATTATCTTTTTCATATCTTTCAAGTTTCCTATTTTGTATATTGTTCGATTTCCGGTTCTGCATCCGAGTTGTCCACGTCTTCCCATTCCATCGGCTTGAATTTCTCCTGCAGGTACTGGAATGCCACGAACAGTGCGGGCACGATGAAGATTTGCAGAATCATACCGATTAACATACCGCCGATGGCAGACGTACCCAGCGTACGGTTACCGTTGGCACCCGCGCCTGAAGCAAACATCAACGGAAGCAGGCCGACAATCATTGCCAACGATGTCATCAGGATAGGACGCAGACGGGCACCTGCACCCAGCACGGCAGCCCACGTGATGCTCATGCCCATCTTGCGGCGGTCGAGGGCGAACTCTACAATCAAGATGGCGTTTTTGGCCAACAGACCCATCAGCATAATAAGGGCAATCTGCATATAGATGTCGTTGGACATGGTGCCCAGAATCATTTTCAGTGCAGGAATGTTGCCCAATGAACCGATGCCGCTGACAAACAAGAAGCTGCCTAGCAAACCGAACGGCACGGAGAGCAATACGGAGAGCGGAAGGATGTAGCTCTCATATTGCGCGCTTAGCAACAGGTAGACGAACACGAAGCAGAGCACAAAAATCAATCCCGTGGTACTGCCGCTTGTTTCGGCTTCTTCGCGTGCCATACCGCCAAGTTCGTAGGCAAAGCCTGCAGGCAGGTTCTCCTTGGCTACTTCTGCAATGGCTGTCAGTGCCTGGCCGGATGTATAACCGTTGGCGGGAGCTACCATTACCTTCATGGATGTATAAAGGTTGAAACGGCTGATGATATCAGGACCGTATACCTTCTTGATAGATACAAACTGAGTGATGGGAGCCATTTCGTTGCCGTTGCGTACCTTGATACTGGAGAGCGACTCCAGATTCTTGGTTGCGTTCGGTTCTGCCTGAATCATTACACGATACATTTTACCGAAGCTGTTGAAGTTGGAAGCGTAAATACCTCCAAAATATCCCTGCATGGTGCTGAGGATGTCACTCGGGCTGATACCTGCTTTCTTGCAGGCGGCTGCATCGATATCCAGCATATATTGCGGGAAGTTGGGGTTGAAGCTGGTTTTTGCGGAGTTGATTTCCGGACGAGTTTCCAGGGCGGCGGTATAGTTGTTCACCACGTCGAAGAAGTGGTTCAGGTCGCCACCGGTCTTATCCTGCATGTTCAGCTCGATATCACTGGATGCCGAGTACCCCGGAATCATAGGGGGAGCAAAGAACAATACCTGGGCTTCCTTGATGATTTTCTGTGCACGCATAAAGAGTGTAGCGTAGACCACCGTTGAATTCTGCATGGTGGAACGTTCTTCCCAGTTCTTCAGTTTGATGATGAGCGAACCGTAAGAAGGTCCCTGACCTCCGATAAAACTGAAACCTGAGATTACGGTACGCGATTCTACTGCCGGATCGGCTGCAACAAGACTGTCCACACGGTTAAGCACTTCCATGGCACGTTCTTGTGAAGTTCCTGGAGGAAGAGTCACTACTCCCATAATGGTACCGGTATCTTCATTGGGCACCATACCTGTCGGTGTGATATTCATAAAGACTACCAGCAGAATGATGGAGCCTACAACGATACTGCCCGACAGCCACTTCTTTTGTATGAAACGCAATACTTGTTTTTTATATTTGCCAAGAATGTTATCGTAGGAAGCATTGAAAGAGTGCTTGAATTTGTCGGTGGTCATGCCTGCCAGTGCAAGGATGCTGATTACAATCATAACCATACAAAGTATGGGATGATTCTCGAAACTGAATAGCCCGAAAATCATGCCTAAGATAGCAATGATAGTGAAAAGCAGCGTCAGGCTGGGACGCATCATCCGACCGATGGAATCTGCATAACGGGCAATCATAATTTTGCGGGCCTCCTTGGCTGCAACACCCATCCGTTCTTGCACGGTAGTGTCGCTGTTGTGCGGTTTCAGGAAGATGGCGCACAAGGCCGGACTCAGCGTCAAGGCGTTCAGGGCCGAGAAACCGATGGAAATCGCCATGGTAAGACCGAACTGGCGGTAGAACGTACCGGCAGTACCGCCCATGAAGCTTACCGGAACAAACACGGACATCATTACCAAGGTGATGGAGATGATGGCACCGCCCAGTTCGCTCATGGCATCGATGGATGCGGTCCGTGCCGACTTGTATCCTTGATCCAGCTTGGCATGGACACCCTCGACAACGACTATGGCATCATCGACCACAATCGCAATAGCGAGCACCATGGCCGAGAGGGTCAGCAAGTTGATACTGAATCCAATCAGTTTCAATACGAAGAAAGTTGCAATCAAAGCTACCGGGATGGCTATGGAAGGAATCAGTGTAGACCGCATATCCTGCAGGAAGATGTATACTACGATGAATACGAGGATAAATGCCTCGATCAATGTCTTGACAACTTCGTGGATAGAAGCAAACAGGAAGTCGTTGGCACTTTGGGCAATATTGATTTTCAATCCGGAAGGCAGAGTCGTGGAAGCATTGTTAAGTACCTCTTCCAAGTCACTGATGGTTTGTGTGGCATTGGAACCGGCCATCTGGTAAACGATACAGGTCACAGACTTGTGTCCGTTTACCATATTGTTGAAGTTATAAGACAAACGTCCCAGCTCTATGTCCGCTATGTCTTTCAGGCGGAGTACTTCACCGTTTTCAAGTGCCTTGACAACGATATTCTCAAACTCTTCGGGCTGTTGCAGACGTCCTTTGTAGCGGATGGTGTATTGGAAGCTCTGCTTGCCGCGTTCGCCGAACTGGCCGGGAGCCGCCTCTATGTTCTGCTCCGCTAATACGCCGGAAATGTCGTTGGGCACCAATTTGTATTGAGCCATGATGTCCGGTTTCAGCCAGATACGCATGGAGTAGTCCTGACCGAGCACATTGGCATCGCCCACACCGTTTACACGCTTTATTTCCGGAATAAGGTTGATGTTGGCATAGTTCTCTAGAAATTCGATGTTGTACTGGTCGTTCTCATCATAGATGGAGAATACCATCAACATGGAGGTTTGGCGTTTCTGGGTAGTTACGCCGACTCTGGTAACTTCTGCCGGCAACAAGCCTTGTGCCATAGATACACGGTTCTGTACGTTGACCGCAGCCATGTCGGGGTCGGTGCCTTGTTTAAAGTAAATGGATATATCTGCAGAGCCGTTGTTTGCGGCATTGGAGGTCATGTACATCATGTTCTCCACACCATTGATTTGGTCCTCTAACGGTGCAATGACAGAGTTCAATACCGTTTGTGCATTGGCACCCTGATAGGTGGCACGTACCGAAACGGTAGGAGGGGCAATGTCCGGGTATTGTGTGATAGGTAGTGTGGCCAGACCAATGAGTCCCAGGATTACTATCAGGATGGAGATTACCGTTGACAGTACCGGACGGTTTATAAATCTATCTAATTTCATTTCATGAAAAATTAAAGAATTAAAAATTAAAGAATTAAAATGGGATAAGAATCAATGCTGTGCCTGTTGTGAGCAGCTTTTCATTCTCTCAATTTTCATTCTTTTATTGGAATGCCGTTTGAATATTGCCTTCTTTCTGGTCTTTCAGGGCCTTCTGATATTCTGCTTCTTTCTCGGCGGGAGTGATGGGTGTGATGCTCTGTCCGTCTTTTAGATTCTGCACGCCTTCGATAACGATTTTCTCGCCTGCTTTCAAGCCGTCTGTTACGTAATAATACTTGCCATCATTCAGTTTGAATACTTTGATTTCGGTATTCTTTAGGGTGTTGTCCGGCTGTAGGACGAATACGAACTTTTTGTCCTGAATTTCCGTTGTGGCAGATTGTGGTATCATGATGACATTCTCCATTGGATTCGGAAACACGACGTTGCCGGTACTTCCACTACGCAGTACATTGTGCTTGTTGGGGAAAAGAGCACGCATGGTTACAGAACCGGTAGCCTGGTCTATGACTCCGCTGATTGTTTCTACGCGGCCGCTGTCGGCATACATGGTTCCGTCGATGAGCTGCAATTGTACATCCGGCATCTTTTCTAAGATTTCTTTGATGCTGCCGCCTTCACGAATCTGTGACAGGAGTTGGCGTTCGGTCATGGAGAAGTAGGCGTACATTTCGGAGATGTCGGCAACGGTAGTCAGCGGACTGGCTACGGAAGGACTGACCAGGCTACCTACGCGGTAGGGGATGCTACCTACTACGCCGTCACTGGGGCTGGTTACACTGGTGTATGACAAGTTGTTCTTGGCATTGACCAACTGGGCATTGGCTTGTGCCAGTTGCGCCTTTGTTTGTGCCAGCTGGTTTTCGGCCATTTGCAAGTCGTAGTCGCTGATGATGTTCTTCTTGTTCAGTTCACGTTTGTTGTTTACGGTCAGTTCTTGTGTGTTTACGGCAGCTTTGGCTGTTTCAACAGCAGCTTTGGCCGAATTTACGGCAGCCTGATACTGTACAGGGTCGATGCTGAACAATACTTGCCCTTTGCGCACTGTAGCGCCTTCGTCCACGTGCAATTTTGTAATGAAACCGCTTACCATCGGGCGGATTTCCACATCTTGTTTGCCTTTGATAGTGGCAGGGTAGCTGTTTGTCAGGTTGGCAGTGGTGGTCTTTGCCTCAATCACTGCAAATTCGGGAGTTTTGCCCGTTCCTTTGTTGCCTTGTCCACAACTGCTGAGCAGTGTCAGGCAACATGCCAATAATACTAATCTACTCTTCATACTCTTTTGTTCTCTGTATAATTTTATATTCTTCTTTTTTCGACTTTTGAAAGGCTGTTTTGTGTGCAATTCATTATTTAGAAAGCAAGGCGGGGAAAAGAAAACTGAATGTAAGTATTCAGTTTTCGTCTACAAAATTATTCTTTTCTTAGTATATAAGGTGTGAAACTCTTCCTTTTTTAACTATGTTTTATACATGGATGAGGGCAACAAGGACATTTTTTGATTAAAATACTGTAAAGCATACCGCTAATTGGTAGATAACCTTTATTTTTGCAGTATGTTAGAACGTAAACGCCATACTAAAATGAAGCCGCTTTTCCGCAGGTTGTTGGGGGGTGTCGGCATAGCTGCCGTGCTGTATTCTTGTGCCAGTGTGGGCCGCATTGAAGGAGGACCTTATGATGAGACTCCTCCGCGTTTTATTTCCGGCACTCCTGCGCCCGGCGCACTCCATTGCAATAAAAATAAACTTTCCATTGAGTTCGACGAATTTATCAAACTTGACAAGCCGAATGAGAAGATTGTAATATCTCCTCCGCAGGTGCAACAGCCCGAAATTAAGTCTAATGGGAAGAAGGTGGTCATCACTCTGCAGGATACATTGAAAGCCAATACCACTTATACATTCGATTTTGGTGATGCCATCCAGGACAATAATGAGGGGAATCCCTTGGAGAATTTCTTCTATTCTTTCTCTACGGGCGACCGTCTCGACTCTATGGCTGTGGCCGGTACAGTACTGAATGCGGCCAATCTTGAACCGGTGAAAGGAATGCTGGTCGGTCTGCATGCCAATCTGGCCGACTCCGCTTTTACCAAACTTCCTTTTGAACGGGTGGGGCGTACGGATAGTCGCGGACGTTTCTCTATCCGTGGAGTGGCTCCCGGCAAGTATCGCATTTATGCTTTGCAGGATGCCGACCAGAATTTTGCCTATTCCCAGCCGACGGAAGTGATAGCTTTCAATGACTCCATCATCATTCCTTCCATGGAAGAGCGCATGCGCCAGGATACGGCCTGGATAGACTCGCTGACAGTAGATACGATTGTAGAACGTCAATATACCCACTACCTTCCGGATGATGTCCTGCTGCGTGCTTTCAAGGAGCTTTCCTTCTCGCAACGTTTCTTGAAGGCCGAACGGTTGACTCCGGAGAAGTTTTCGCTCTATTTCACTGCTCCGGCAGACACGTTGCCTTTATTGAAAGGATTGAACTTTAATGAGGAAGATGCGTTTGTTATAGAACAGCCCACCGGCCGGAACGATACGATTCATTATTGGATAAAGGATTCCTTGCTTTATAAGCAGGATTCCCTGAAAATGAGTATCACCTATTTGTATACGGATAGCTTGAAACAACTGGTGCCCCGTACCGATACTTTGAATGTGCTGGCGAAGTTGACATACGACAAGCAGCAGAAACAGAAACAGGAGGTGAAGGAAAAGGCACAGAAGGAGCGTGAGAAGAAAAAGAAGAAGTTGAAGGAAGGTGAGGTGGAAGAGCCCGAGCCGACGGAATTCCTGACTGTAGATGTGTATGCCCCTTCTGCAATCGATGTATACGATTATCTTACTCTGTCGTTTACGGAGCCGGTGGCAAGCATAGATACCACCGCTTTCCATCTGAAACTGAAAGTGGACTCATTGTGGCAGGATATCCCGTTCGACTTTATGCGCGACTCTTTGGATTTGAAGCGCTATAATCTGTTTGCCGAATGGGCACCCGGTGAAAGCTATACATTTGAAGTGGATTCTACTGCTATATGCGGGTTGTACGGGTTGTTCTCCGACAAGATAAAGAAGGACTTCAAGGCCAGGAAACTGGAAGAGTACGGGCAGATATTCTTTAATGTGCATGGAGCGGACTCTCTGGCTTTTGTGGAATTGCTGGACGGTCAGGACAAAGTGCTGCGTACGGTGCCGGTGGTGGATGGGAAAGCCGATTTCTATTTCCTTAATCCGGGCAAATATGGAGCGAGGCTGATAAATGATACGAATGGAAATGGCATCTGGGATACGGGAAACTATACCGAGAAGCGCCAGCCTGAAATGGTTTACTATTATCCGATGGTTCTGGAGCTTAAAGCGAACTTTGATTTGACTCAGGAATGGGATATCAAGGCTAAGCCTCTGGATAGGCAGAAACCGAACGAACTAAAAAAACAAAAACCGGATGAAGACAAGAAAAAGCAAAGCAGGAACAAAAATAACCGTAATGGCAATCGCAACAGCGGTAGGGGCCGTAGCTATTAAGTGGAAGCGGCTGTTTGTTCTGTGGATGGTGGGGATGTGCTGTTTGGGAATCTCCCAGTCTGTTCAAGCCCAGTGTGCCGCCCGAAACGAGGCATTCCAGTCGGGCGAGCACGTGATGTACGACTTATATTTCAACTGGAAATTCATCTGGAAGAAGGTGGGCTTGGCCAGTCTCACCACCAACGCCACGACCTATCATTCCGAGCCGGCCTTTCGCTTCAACTTGCTCAGCGTGGGCAGCAAGAAAACTGACTTCTTCTTCAAGATGCGCGACACGCTGACCTGCTACGTCAGCGACCGGCTGGAGCCGCTTTACTTCCGTAAGGCGGCGGAGGAGGGGAGCCGTCACACGGTAGACGAGGCTTGGTTCTCCTATAACGACGGTGTAGCCAGTGTGAAACAGCGACGCACCTGGTATAATCCTGTCCGCGAGCCGCAGGAGATGGAGTACAGCGATAGCCGTTGTATTTTCGACATGCTGAGCATCCTGGCCCAGGCTCGTTCCTACGACCCCAAGGATTACAAGGTAGGGCAGAAGATACTCTTCCCCATGGCTACGGGGCGCAGGGTGGAAGAGCAGACGTTGATTTATCGCGGTAAGGAGGACGTCAAGGCGAATAACGACACCGTTTACCGCTGCTTGGTATTTTCTTTCGTAGAGTATAAAAAAGGTAAGGAGAAGGAGGTCATCACCTTCTTTGTGTCCGACGACAGGAACCACCTTCCCATCCGTCTGGACATGTATCTGAACTTCGGTTCGGCCAAGGCGTTCTTCAAGAGTGTCCGGGGCAACCGCTATCCGATGACGTCTGTGGTAGGGAAAAAGTAATCTTGTCTCCTTTCCTAAATACACTGGATTCGAAAGTGGCAATCAGTTTTCCTTCCTGGTTGGTGACGTCAATCTGGTAATATCCGGTGGTGCGGCCGATGTAGCGTTCGCGTGCTTCGGCATACAGCACATCGCCCGGTCCGCTACTGCGCAGGAAGGTGATAGTGGATGAAAGAGAGAAAGCCAATACTCCGTGAGAGTTGGCTGCTGCTGCCAGTGCCAGGTCGGCAAGGGTGAAGAGGACGCCACCTTGTGTACGGCCTCCCGCATTGAGATGTTCTGCTGTGATAACCAGGCGTGCCTTGCTGTACCCTTCCTTTATTTCTATCAGTTCTACACCTGCATTCGTGGCGAAACGGTCGTTCTTGAAAAATTCTTGTGCGGTCATGGGGGAGTAATGGTTAATAATTAATGATTAATGGGTGGAAAACATGTAATTCCGGACACAAAAGTAACGATTTTGGCCATTAATTGAATTATTTAGGCAGGTTAAATCTGTACACTTGCTCTACTTTTGCTGCAGGAAAAATCATAAACTCTTAATAAATAAATCCCTATTATGAAAACAGTCCTCACTACGTTGGGAATCTCCCTTCTTGTATTGGCAGGTTGCGCAGGCCAAAAGCAGGCTGAAAGCAACTTTATCCAAGAAAACATTGATAATGCTGTGGCTCAGGAGACAATTCAGACAGACATTATCGAAAAATCCGGTAAAATCCTTAATCCCCGCACCATTGATAAGGATGGGAACATTGTCTATGTACCTATCGACGATTGGTGTTCCGGTTTCTTTTCCGGTAATATCTGGCATATGTATGAGCTGACCGGCGACCGGAAGTGGCTGCCGTTGGCAGAGAAGTATACCGAGGATTTGGATTCGGTACAATACCTCACTTGGCATCATGATGTAGGCTTTATGATTGGCTGCAGCTACCTGAACGGATACCGTTTTGCGGGTAAGGAAGAGTACAAGCCGGTCATCATACAGACGGCCAAATCCTTGTCTACCCGTTTCCGCCCTGCTGCAGGCGTACTTCAGTCGTGGGATGTAGACAAGGGATGGCAGGCTGAACGTGGCTGGAAATGTCCCGTTATCATTGATAATATGATGAATCTCGAACTGCTGTTCGAAGCTTCCAGACTGTCGGGCGACTCCACCTTTTACAACATAGCCCGGAAGCATGCCGATACGACTATGGCTAACCATTTCCGTGAGGACAACAGCTGCTATCATGTGGTGGATTATGACCCCGAAACCGGTGAAGTCCGTAAGAGACAGACTGCACAAGGTTATGCCGACGAGTCTGCTTGGGCACGTGGACAAGCGTGGGCCTTGTACGGCTACACTATGTGCTATCGCTATACACACGATGCCAGATACTTGGGGCAGGCTGAAAAGATTTGCAACTTTATCTTCAACAACAAGAATCTTCCGGAAGACTTGGTTCCTTACTGGGATTACAACGCCCCCAATATCCCGAATGAACCTCGTGATGCTTCGTCAGCTGCCTGCACGGCATCCGCCCTTTACGAGCTGAGCACTTATCTGCCGGATAAGGGATACAAGGAAACTGCCGACCGGATTATGGAAAGCCTCGCTTCTCCTTCCTACCGTGCCAAGGTGGGTACCAATGGTAACTTCATCCTGATGCACTCTGTGGGTAGTATTCCCCACGGGGCGGAGATTGATGTACCGCTGAACTATGCCGACTATTACTTTCTGGAAGGATTGATGCGTAAAAAAAATCTGGAAAAATGAAAACTCAATTAAATATTTTGTTAGGTGGTTTAGGCTTGTTCGCCTTGCAGGGTTGTAAAGTCCCGCAGGCGGAACAAGCCGTCCGGCCGAATGTCATTTACGTTTTTCCTGACCAATACCGTAACCAGGCGATGGAGTTCTGGGGGCAGGAAGGTTTTCGCGAGAAAGTGAACTTTCGGAATGACCCGGTGCACACCCCACGCTTGAATGACTTTGCCCGGGAGTCGGTGGTGCTGACCTCTGCCATGAGCAATTGCCCGTTGAGCAGTCCCCACCGCGGCTCTTTGCTGACGGGCATGTATCCAAACAAGAGCGGCATTCCGTTGAACTGCAATGCGAGCCGCCCCATCAGTTCACTGCGTGAGGATGCCGTGTGCGTGAGCGATGTGTTCTGCAATGCCGGATACGACTGCGCCTACTTTGGCAAGCTGCATGCCGATTTCCCTACCCCCAACGACCCCGAACACCCCGGACAGTATGTGGAAGAGCGCGTGCCTGCATGGGACGCCTATACACCGAAAGAACGCCGTCATGGATTCAACTACTGGTATTCTTACGGAACTTTCGATGAGCACAAGAACCCGCATTATTGGGATACGGAAGGCCGTCGTCACGACCCGCACGAGTGGTCGCCGTTGCATGAATCGGGCAAAGTGGTGTCATACCTGAAGAATGAGGGGAACGTACGCGACCCGAAAAAGCCTTTCTTCATCATGGTAGGCATGAATCCTCCCCATAGTCCGTACCGTTCTTTGAACGACTGTATGGAAGAAGATTTCAATCTCTATAAGGACCAGCCTCTGGACAGCTTGCTCGTCCGTCCGAATGCCGACTCCAAGATGCCCAAGGCAGAGAGTGTACGTTACTACTTTGCTTCTGTGACGGGTGTTGACCGTGCTTTCGGTCAGATACTCGATGCCTTGAAGGAACTCGGACTGGACAAGAATACCATTGTCGTGTTTGCTTCCGACCATGGAGAGACCATGTGCAGCCAGCATACGGAAGATCCGAAGAATTCCCCATACTCCGAGTCTATGAACGTTCCTTTCCTGGTTCGTTTCCCCGATAAGATTACCCCCCGCGTGGACGACCTGATGCTTTCCTCGCCGGACATCATGCCTACCTTGTTGGGCCTTGCCGGTCTTGCCGACTCCATTCCGGCCGAGGTGCAGGGACGCAATTATGCACCGCTTTTCTTCGATGAAAAGGCAGATATTGTACGTCCTACCGGTGCTCTCTATATTCAGAACCTGGATGGTGAGAAGGATGCGGAAGGTATGGTCTGTTCCTATTTCCCTTCATCGCGCGGCTTTAAATCGGCGCGCTATACGCTGGCGCTCTACATTGACCGCGAAAATCATAAACTGGTCAAAAGTTTGTTGTTTGACGATGAAAAGGACCCGTATCAGATGACTAACCTTGCTTTGGAAGAAAACCAAGAAGTCGTAAAAGACCTTTGCGCAGAGATGGGCAGAGTATTGAAAGAGATTGATGATCCTTGGTATAAGGACGGTATCTTGAAGGATATGATACCTTATTGATTGGATATGTCAAAATACACAATCACTGCAGGAACACACAGATTCTATTTTCAGACAAAAGAACAGAAGAACAAAAGAGAGAAAAATATGTTCTTTTGTTCTTCTGTTTAAAACTTACCCCAATCTGTGTAATGTTGTGGTGAGTTATGATATCTTCGTTATTTATTCAGCTTCCATTCGCTTCCGTCCTTACCGTCCTTAATCTCGAAACCGAGTGCGGTGAGTTCATTACGGATTTTATCGGATGTAGCCCAATCTTTGTTGGCTTTTGCTTTTGAACGCTCTTCCAATAGCATGTCCACTACTTTGCCGAAGGCGGCTTCACGCTCTTCGTTGGAGGCGTTGCCTTCTTGTAATCCTAAGATGTCGAAGCAGAAAAGATAGAAGGTTTCCTTCAATTCTTTCAGGTCTTCGGTTGTGATGGAATCGTTTCCTGCCAGAATATTGTTTACCATCTTGGCGCCGTCGAAGAGGTGGGCGATGACAATCGGTGAGTTCAAGTCATCATTCATGGCTTCGTAACACTTGGCACGCAGAAATTTCACGTCTATGGTAGAGATTGAAGCAGGGGTAATCTTGTCCAGTCCATGTACGGCATCCATCAGTCTTGCCAGCCCTTTTTCAGCAGCTTGTAGAGCTTCATTGCTGAAGTCTACCGTACTGCGGTAGTGGGCTTGCAGGGTGAAGAAGCGAATGGTCATTGGGCTGTAGGCTTGCTCCAGCATGGGGTGTGTGCCTTTGAAGAGCTCTTCCAATGTGATAAAGTTACCATAAGACTTACCCATTTTCTGTCCGTTCACGGTCAGCATATTATTGTGCATCCAATAATGTACCATATCTTCCCCTTGGGAAGCTACGGATTGTGCAATCTCGCATTCGTGATGCGGGAAGATAAGGTCCATGCCGCCGCCATGAATGTCGAAGTGCTCGCCCAAGTATTTCTTTCCCATGGCTGTACATTCGGCGTGCCAGCCGGGGAAGCCGTCGCTCCACGGGCTGGGCCAGCGCATGATGTGTTCCGGTTGCGCACATTTCCAGAGGGCAAAGTCTGCGGGGTTGTGCTTCTCGCTCTGTCCGTCCAGTTCGCGGGTTGTGTTGAGAACATCATCCAGGTTGCGTCCGGAGAGCTTGCCGTAGTGATGGTCTTTATTGTATTTTTCTACATCGAAATAAACGGAGCCTTCACTTTCGTAGGCATATCCGTTCTTCAAAATCTCCTTTACAAGTTCTATCTGCTCGATGATGTGGCCGCTGGCATGCGGTTCAATGCTGGGCGACAGCACATTCAATGCATCCATTGCCTTGTGGTAGCGATTGATGTAGTATTGCGCCACTTCCATTGGCTCCAGTTGCTCCAGACGTGCTTTCTTGGCAATCTTGTCCTCTCCTTCGTCGGCATCGTGCTCCAGATGGCCCACGTCGGTAATGTTGCGGACATAGCGCACCTTGTAGCCGATGTGCGTCAGGTAGCGGAATAGCAGGTCGAAAGTGATGGCAGGGCGTGCATGTCCCAAATGCGGGTCACCGTACACGGTCGGTCCGCAGACATACATGCCTACATGCGGTGCATGCAGCGGTACGAACAGCTCTTTTTTTCTATTTAAAGTGTTGTAAATGGTCAGTTGATGTTCCATAACAGTTGATTATTAGTTCTTTTAGGAGTACAAAGGTATAATAAATCTGTGAAAATCTATAATGATATTCTGTTTTATAAGAGTAAATGCAGCGGATTTCACCTTCGTTTATTACTTTTGTATCCATGAAGTCAGATAAACGTGTATTGCTTGGCATGAGTGGCGGTACGGATAGTTCCGTGGCCGCCATGAGGTTGCAGGAAGCCGGTTATGAGGTGACTGGCGTGACTTTCCGTTTCTATGAGGCAGGGGATGAAATCGGGTATCTGGAAGATGCACGGGCTCTGGCCCTGAAGCTGGGGATGAAACACATCGCCTATGATGCACGCGAGCTTTTCCGTTCGCGTATTATCCGCTATTTTGTGGAAGAGTATCTGAGGGGGCGTACTCCCGTTCCTTGCACAGTATGCAATAATGAACTGAAGTGGGCACTGTTGGCTAAAATAGCCGATGAAAAGGGGATTTATTGGATTTCTACCGGACATTATGTGCGCAAAGTCTTGTCTGGAGGAAAGTATTACATAGCTCCTGCCGCAGATAAGGATAAAGACCAGACCTTCTTTCTGTGGGGGTTGAAGCAGGATATTCTGCGGCGTATGTTGCTTCCGATGGGAGATATTACGAAAAATGAGGCGCGCTCGTATGCGGCGGAGCGTGGTTTCGGGCAGGTGGCTGCGAAGAAAGACAGTATAGGTGTGTGCTTTTGCCCTTTGGATTACCGTTCCTTTTTGAAGCGTGAAGTCCCCGAAACACTATTACCCGGTAAAGGTAGATTCGTCGATGAAAAGGGAGATTTTCTAGGATGGCATGAGGGGTATCCGTTTTATACCGTAGGGCAACGTAGGGGCCTGGGCATCCATTTGAACAAAGCTGTTTTTGTGAAAGAGACAAGAGTGGAGACCAATGAAGTCGTTCTAGCCCCGCTTTCTTCTCTCTACAAGCAGGAAATGTGGCTGGGAGAGTGGAACCTGGTGGATAACAGTCGCGTGCTGGGTGCAGACGAGGTTATTGTGAAGATACGCTATCGTAAGCAGGCAAACCACTGTAAGGTAAGTCTCACAGTGGAGGGACTGTTGCATGTCCGCCTGTTAGAGCCGCTGGAATCTATTGCACCGGGGCAGGCAGCGGCTTTCTATGATGAAAGTGGGCTGCTGCTGGGCGGTGGAATTATTTTGTGATAAAATCTACCTTCATATTTTGTTATTCGTTCAGCTTCAGCATCTCCTCTATATACTCCCTTGTATTGCTGAGCCGGGGCACCTTATGCTGCCCGCCGAGTTTACCCTTGCTGTCCAGCCAGTCGTGGAAGAGGTTGGGACGGGCGACGATGACTTCCAGCGGTTGCAGCGCCAGATTATTCTGCCTTTTAGCTTCGTAGTCGGAGTTCACCTCTTTCAGGGTGTCGTCCAATACTTTGGCGAACTTCTCCAGGCTGTCCGGCATTTGTGCAAACTCTATCAGCCACTGGTGGCGGCATTTGGCATGCTTGTCCATAAACACGGGAGCAGCAGAGTAATCCACTACCTGTGCACCGGTCTCGGCACATGCCCTGGCAAGTCCTCTTTCCGCATTATCCACAATCAGCTCCTCGCCGAACGCGTTGATAAAGTGCTTGGTGCGTCCGGTGATGACGAACTTATAGGGATTCTTCGACGTGAACTTCACCGTATCCCCAATCATATATCGCCACAACCCGGCAGAAGTGGAGATTACCATGGCGTAGTTCTTGTTCAGTTCCACCTCTTCGAGGCAGAAAGTGTTCGGATTCTCCTTGCCTACATCTTCCAAGGGAATGAATTCGTAGAAGATTCCGTAGTCGATCATCAACAGCATAGAAGGGTCTGCAGGGTCGTTCTGCGTGCCGAAGTAACCTTCGGATGCGTTGTAAGTCTCTACATAATGCATCTTGCTGCTGCGGATGACATCTTTGTATTGCTCGCGGTAGGGAGTGAAGGCAACGCCGCCGTGGAAGAATACCTCCAAGTTGGGCCATATTTCCTCGAGGCTCTGTTTTCCCGTCTTTTCCAGTATATGCTTGATGAGTACAAGCATCCAGGACGGTACTCCGGAAAGGTTGCTGACATTTGCATGGATGGTTTCGCGGGCTATAGCCTCCATTTTGGGCTCGAAGTGCTCCATCAAGGCCGTTTGTTTGCGGGGTACGCGGACAAAGTTTACCAGCGGGTTGATATTTTCTATGAGGATGGCGGAGAGGTCGCCTACAAGACTGTGGTTGGTGTTCAGGTTGGGAGCGTGGCTGCCTCCAAGGATAAGCCCTTTACCGGAAAAGAAACGACTTTCAGGATTCTGCCCCAGATAGATGGCAACGGCATCCCGGCCTCCCTTGTAATGCGTATCGTGCAAGGACTCCCGGCTGACGGGCAGGAACTTACTCTTGTCGTTGGTGGTACCCGATGATTTGGCAAACCAACGTATTTCCGAAGGCCAAAGCAGATTCTGCTCACCGGCACGCAGGCGGGTTACATAAGGTTTTACTTCTTCGTAAGTTTGTATGGGAAGGCGCTTCTTGAAATCTTCATAAGTACGGATAGAGGCATAGTCGTGCTTCTTTCCCCACTCCGTGTTTGCCGCTGTCCGGACGAGACGTTGCAGTACAAGCTGTTGCAATTCACCTGCATGGCTGGTGTATTGTTCGATTTCTTTCAGACGGGGAGCAAAATATACCTTATTCAGAAACTGTGTAATATTCATCGTTCTTTGTGAAATCTTATTTTAAACCGCAAAAATAATCTTATTTATCGGCATCTCTATCTTTTTTCTCTTTTTTTTCTATCTTTACGGACCTATAGAACAATAATTCAAACAAAAATATCATGAGAATAGGTATTTTGACTTCAGGAGGCGACTGTCCCGGCATCAACGCTACCATTCGCGGTGTATGTAAAACAGCTATCAACCATTATGGAATGGAAGTAATTGGCATTCACAGCGGTTTTCAGGGGCTGCTGACCAAGGATGTGGAGTCGTTTACCGAAAAATCCTTATCCGGTTTGCTGAACTTGGGAGGTACGATGCTCGGTACTTCGCGCGAGAAGCCCTTTAAGAAGAACGGCGTGATGTCCGGCGTGGACAAACCGGCACTGATAGCGCGGAATATCGAAGAGATGGGGCTTGATTGTGTAGTCTGTATCGGCGGGAACGGTACGCAGAAGACAGCCGCCAAACTCTCTGCTATGGGGCTGAACATTGTGTCTGTACCTAAAACCATAGACAACGATATTTGGGGAACTGATTTCTCCTTCGGATTCGATTCTGCCGTCAGCATTGCTACAGATGCCATCGACCGGCTGCACAGCACGGCCAGTTCGCACAAACGGGTGATGGTGATTGAGGTGATGGGGCACAAGGCAGGTTGGATAGCCTTATACTCCGGTATGGCAGGTGGTGGTGACGTGATTCTGATTCCGGAGATTCCCTATAATATTCACCGCATAGGAGAAACGATTCTGAATCGGCTGAAGAAGGGAAAGCCTTACTCCATCGTGGTGGTGGCCGAAGGCATACAGACGGACGGGCGGAAGCGTGCGGCCGAATACATCGCTCAGGAGATAGAGTATGAAACGGGTATTGAGACCCGTGAGACTGTGCTGGGTTATATTCAGCGTGGCGGCTCACCCACACCTTTTGACCGTAACCTTTCCACCCGCATGGGAGGACACGCCACGGAGCTCATTGCCAACGGGCAGTTCGGACGGATGATTACCCTGAAAGGCAATGAAATCTCTTCCGCGCCGTTGGAGGAAATAGCCGGCAAGCTGAAGCTGGTGACAGCAGACAATGACTTGGTGGTGCAAGGACGCAGAATGGGAATCTGCTTTGGATAAAGTATGGCTTCCCTTTATTAAAAGTACGGTCTCCCTTTTATTAAAGAAAGCTTCTTGAAAGATTGTGCCGCTCCTGCTCTATAGGAGTCGGCTTTCTTTTACCTTTATATCATCCGGCTTATGTTTTACCGAATGCATGATGTAGAATACTATGCTTAAAGCCAAAGCAATGTTGATGGCCACAATGGATATATTTCTGATAGCAATGTCGGTAATGAGAATACGACATAATATAGAGCATAGGATGGCCGGAAAAAGCCATCCTCCAAGTCTTTTCAAGGTCGGTTTAGCTACGTAAATTCGTTTGGAAACAAACAATCCGATAAGGTTTCCGCTCATCGTGAACATAGTAGCAATAGAACAAGAAAACAGCCAATTATACTCTTGGCACAAAAGGAGTGTAGTGAATCCTGCAATGACCAATAGAAAAGATAGCAGGGGGATGATTAATTTTTTATTCATGGCTCTGTACTATTTGTGGAATCTTCAGAAACAGGAACTGTTTCGTCTGTATCGGGCGTCTCGTCAGGAACAGTGGTAGATGATGTGGCAACATCACATGCCCATGTTTGAAAAACTAACCAACCAATAGCAACAACGACTCCTACTCCCATACTGGCTGTTGATGCGGCGGTTGACCATATTATACCTGATAATCCTAAAGCCAAATTGCATCCCCAGTTTTTCGTTTTTGTATTTATTAGTTCAATGCCTTCATAGATTTCGACAACCTCACAAGTTTCATTGGTGTTGTTGATTATTGCTTTGAAAATGGGAATATTATCCTGATCTTTACATATGAATGATGTTTCATTGGTAGTGCTTACTGTTTGATTATATTCTATAATCAAACAACTTTCAATAGTATCGTTCTTTTTGTAGAATGCCATTATGTTATTGGCATCTGTAACATTACGAACCACTATCATGGTTTCATCAGAATTTGGATTGGGACATACAATTTCTTGAGTTGTAATGTCATAGATGTCCGTTGGCTCAAATGGTGTTGTTGGTGATGAGTTTCTAGTCAGAGTTTTTTGCCCCAAATAATCCAATATTTGTTGCTGTAACGTTGAACTGTTTACTTTTTCATAGGTTTTGTACTCTTGAATCTCGTCATTTATGTTCAGGTTGTTTGAACATGAGAACAGGAAACTGCATAAAATGAACAAAAAGGAGGCTTTACTTTTCATAATGTTTTGTTTTTTAAGTTTATTAATAGAAAAAGAATTGTTAATTAAAAAAGCCTATTTTGAATTTTAATAGAAAATTTCCTGTTGCAGACTTATAATTTTTAAATCAATGAAACTTTCAATTTGATAGTGATAGTTTTTATTCGGATTTAAAGTTAATATTTGATGTCTTAATGATCTGCTTACAATATACGGAGAATACATGTAATATACAAACAATGATATTTTTTTTTAAAAAAATAACACTGTTTAGGCTGATCTGTCTTTTGTTTTCGCAAATCGTTTTTTATTCGTGCGTAGGTAATTCGGAAGTATCTTCTGATTCTGTAGTAGGCGATGTTGTGTTCTCCACCGTATGGTTCCGTTCCTTTGCAGTCAGAATCTCCTCCTTGAAAGCCTCGTCTTCTTTGAGTTTCTTCAATGCTATCTGTGCGGCATTCTGTTGTGACTCTTTTTTGGAATAGCCTGTACCAGTACCTGCCGAGAGCCCTTCGATGCGGACTTCGGTGTGGAACATAGGATTGTGCTCTTCGTCAATAAATTGCTCGATAAGCTCGAATGACACCTCCATTTTGTTTTTCTGGCTCCATTCGATGAGTTTTGACTTGAAGTTGACCTCTTTGCGAGACATCTTGTCGAGGTCGATGTAGTTTTGGAAAATCTTCTTTTCCATGAACTGCTTGCAACGGTCGTAGCCCTGGTCCAGATAAATGGCGCCGATGAAGGCTTCGAATGCATTGCCGTACATGTAACTGTTGTGGGATGAGGAGCGGGTAGAGTATTTCACCAGTTTGTCCAGTCCGATTTCCACGGCCAGTTTGTTGAGCGTTTCGCGCTGTACAATTTTAGAGCGGGTGTTGGTAAGGAAACCCTCGCGGCGTCCTTCAAAGTGGCAGTATACAATGTCTCCTACAATAGCGTCGAGGATGGCATCTCCCAAAAATTCAAGCCGTTCGTTATTAACAGGGCGTCCTTTTTCGGAACGCAGGGAGATGGATTTATGCAGCAAAGCCTGCTGGTAAACCTTGATGTCACGTGGGAAGAAGCCGAGAATTCTGTAGAAACAAAAATAAGACTCTCTATCCTTGCGGAACAAGAGCCTTATTTTGTCTATTTGGTTACGTAACACGACTTTATTATTCTGCGTATTTCTTAAATATGACACACGCATTATGACCACCGAATCCAAAAGTATTGGATAAGGCTACGTTCACTTCGCGCTTTTGTGCTTTGTTGAACGTAAAGTTCAGGTCATAGTCGATGTTTTCGTCATTATCACCCTCTTCGTGGTTGATAGTCGGAGGAACAATGCCATTCTTGATGGCGAGGATGCTTGCAATGGATTCTATTGCGCCGGCAGCGCCCAGCAAGTGACCGGTCATGGATTTTGTCGAACTGATGTTCAACTCATACGCATGTTGTCCGAATACCTCTTTGATTGCTTTTGCTTCCGAGATATCACCTACAGGAGTAGATGTACCATGAACATTGATATAATCTACCTCTTCGGGTTTCATTTCTGCATCTTCCAATGCATTGCGCATCACTAATTTGGCTCCCAAACCTTCGGGATGAGAGGCTGTCAGGTGATGAGCGTCGGCAGACATTCCTACGCCGGCAACTTCCGTATAGATTTTGGCACCGCGTGCCTTGGCGTGTTCCAGTTCCTCGAGAACAAGGCAACCACCACCTTCACCCATGATGAATCCGTCGCGACTTGCGCTGAACGGGCGGGATGCGGTTTCGGGAGAATCGTTGCGGGTTGACAATGCATGCATGGCGTTGAAACCGCCTACACCGCAAGCAGCGATGGCTGCTTCCGAACCACCGGTGACGATGGCATTGGCCTTACCCAGACGGATGAGGTTGAATGCATCGGCAATGGCATTTGTAGAAGTGGCGCATGCAGAACAAGTCGCGTAGTTGGGACCATGGAAACCGTACATGATGGAAATCTGTCCGGCAGCAATGTCCGAAATCATCTTGGGGATGAAGAACGGATTGAACTTGGGACCCATTTCCTTGCCGTTCAAGGCATAGTTGCCTGCTTCTTCTTCGAATGTACGGATACCACCGATACCGGCGCCGAAGATGACACCGATTCTGTTTAAATCCTCATTTTCGACGTCAAGCCCAGAGTCACCTACCGCTTCTTTGGCTACTGCAATGGCATATTGTGTATACAAGTCCATCTTGCGGGCCTCTTTGCGGTCCATATATTTGGTAGCATCGAAGCCTTTCACTTCGCATGCAAACTGAGTCTTGAAAAGTGATGCATCGAAATGAGTAATAGGTCCTGCTCCACTAACCCCATTCACAAGGTTTTCCCAGAATTCGGGAACGCTGTTGCCAATGGGAGTAATGGCGCCAAGACCTGTTACTACAACTCTTTTTAATTCCATGTTATAAACGAATGGATAAGATTACTTAGCGTGTTCTTCGATATAAGATACAGCATCACCTACAGTACCAATCTTTTCAGCCTGGTCGTCGGGGATAGAGATACCGAATTCTTTTTCGAATTCCATGATAAGTTCTACAGTGTCAAGAGAATCAGCTCCCAGATCGTTGGTGAAGCTAGCTTCGTTAGTAACTTCTGATTCTTCTACGCCCAATTTATCGACAATAATCGCTTTCACTCTTGATGCAATTTCAGACATAACTTTAAGTTTTTAATTAATAATTAGTTTTATTTCTTTAAATTTGCGGTGCAAAGGAATGAATATTTATCATTCCGCGCAAATATTTGATGAATTAAATACATCTTTTTGCACATTTTTCACGGTTTTGTGCAGCATTTGGAGGGGTTATGAGAAGAAATATCGCGGTTTTAGCGTCGGGAAGTGGTACGAATGCCGAGAATATTATCCGTTATTTCCGGGAAAAAGGTTCGGCACGTGTGGCTCTGGTTCTGACTAACCGGCAGAATGCGTTCGTTTTAGAGCGTGCAAAGCGTTTGGGAGTGCCTTGTGTCTGGTTTGCCAAGAGCGATTGGGAAAGTGGAGAGCTTGTTTTGTCGACGCTTCGCGAGTATGAAATTGATTTTGTGGTATTGGCAGGATTCCTGGCACGTGTGCCGGACAATATTCTGCATGCTTATCCCAATAAAATGATAAATATACATCCTTCGCTGTTGCCCAAGTTCGGTGGAAAGGGAATGTACGGCGACCGTGTGCACGAGGCGGTGATTGCTTCCGGCGAAAAGGAAAGCGGTATTACCATCCATTATACGAATGAGCATTATGACGAAGGTGGCATTATCTGCCAGCAGAAGTGTCCCGTCCTGCCGGGCGATACGCCGGAGGAGCTGGCGCAGCGCATCCACCGGCTGGAGTATGAATACTATCCGAAGGTGATAGAGGGGTTGGTGTAAGACCTGTCTACCAGCGCTTTATTCATTAAAGTTGGTGCAAAATCATAGTGCGTGGTACGGTAATGGTAAGAGCGGGTTGCATCTCTAAATGTATGTGCTACTTTGGGATATAAGTGTAAGCTTCTTTTTCTCTTCGTAGCGGGTAGTCTCCCCGCAATTTTTCAAATTGTTCGGGATGTGTTTTCAGTGCTTCGCTGTCCCTTCTCGGGTCATACATTTGCAGATATGCTTCTGCCGGGCTGCCGGCGGTAATAATCGGGTTCCGGGGTTGGGGGGGAGCGATGCGGTAGTCGGCTTTGATGTGAAAGAAACGGCAAAGGGCATCCAGGGACATACGGGTGGCATTGGCTTTTCCGTCGGCTGAATAACCGGCTATATGGGGAGTTCCAAGGAACACTCTATTTAATAAGGTAAGATTGATATCAGGCTCATTCTCCCATACATCAATGATGGCATCGGAAATCAGTCCGTCTTCTAAGGCATTCAGGAGCGCATTGGTTTCAATCACCTCTCCACGTGAGGTATTGATAATGACGGGACAGCGTTTTAATGACCGGAAGAAAGTATGGTCTGCCAGATGTAATGTCTTGTATGGCCCTTCCTTATATAAAGGTACGTGGAAGGTGAGGATATCACATTCTGCTGCGAGTGCTTGCAAGGAACTGAAATCGCCCTCTCCTTCCTTGTCTTGCCGGGGCAGGTCATTCTTCAGGACACGCATGCCTAGTTCTTGCCCTACTTGGGCTATTTTGCTACCCACATTGCCTACGCCGATGATGCCTAATGTCAATTCGGACAGTTGTACTCCTTTGAGCTGTTGCAGTAACAGCAGAGCTGATTGCACGTATTGGGCTACGGATGCAGAATTACATCCGGGGGCGTTGGTCCAAGCGATGCCTGCTTCACGGCAATATTCCGTATCTATATGGTCGAAGCCTATGGTAGCGGTGGCAATGAAGCGGACTTTACTGCCTTCCAGCAATTCCTTGTTGCAGCGGGTGCGGGTACGTATAATCAGTGCATCGGCATCTTTTACCAACTCCGGAGTGAAGTCTCTGCCGGGGGCGTAAACCACGCTGTCGGCTATCTGTTCGATGGCTTCTTTAATGAAAGGTATTTTGTTGTCAACAATGACTCTCATAATGCTGCTGTTCTTTTCGACGATTTTCCATCGTGCGAAGATACGACTAATCCGTCAAAGTGGCTAAGTAATGCCCGGAAAATAATTTGGCTCTTTCCGTTTTTAAGTTTGCATTTCTGCCCTCACCGCTCTCACTCTTTTCTTCAACTTCCCTATTCATCGGCATTGCAGGGGTGGGTGAGAGCAATCGAAAAGGGTGAGGGTAAATTTTGCTCTCACCCGTGTTTTCTTCTGTTCCGCATCCTTCTTTCTTCTGTTGCATCCTTTTCATTCTTTCGTTTTACTTTTGGATTCTTCAGCAGCCCACGTTAGTGAGCCGTGATGTTCACTTGAGTGAACTAAACAGCTCACTAGTGTGGTTGAATTGGTTCATAACAGTGGGCTGATGATGAATAAAGTAGTTTTCGGGAAGGAGATAAGGTGTTTGAAGGATAAAGCAATGAGCCAGTACGGATTGGGCAATGGGGATGTGTCCGACTCCGTACTTGGTTTTTGTAACAGACGGCAAGTGATTCTCATTTCAAGTTTCGTACATTGTTGAATTTGTCAGTTAATAAGATTTTAGTTAACAAGTTTACGAAAGAGAAAAGTTTGCCACCAATTCTCACAGAAAATAACTTGTGTCGGACATATTGAGGCTCTGGATAGAGGTTACTAATTCCTTGAAGATGGAATTATGTGAATGAATTTTTAGATTATTGAAATTCAGGAATAGTTGTTGATGCATTATTAAAAAATGTGGATGATATCTTTTGTTTGTTTTATAAAATTGGTTGTATTTACAAAATATTATTAATATCTTAAAATCAAATGTTATGAAAAGGAAAGAATTTATTGTGCTTGTAATGCTTCCTCTATGGTTGTTCTCTTGCAATCAAGATAATGACTTGTTAGAAAACAACTTTGCTGAGTTGGCTAATTATGATGTGATTGCTGGAAAAGTAACTTCTGAATCAGATGATTTAGGAGATGAAAATGTTATTGGTGTACTTAAGTTTACTTATAAGGGGAGAAACTTATGTTTCTGATTGCGTGTTTGGTGATGGGTTTCAAATAAAGGATGAAAGCATCAGAAGTATTTTTGATAAATTAAATAATATTCCTAATGTAGCTATAGAAATAAAGCCGGACTTTTCTGTTGAATTCTATGACTCTAAAGAAGAATTGGATTATGCCTATGAATTGAGAAGGCAGTATCCTCTTACAAGGGCGGAGTTTGCTCCCGATGGCTCATATATAAGAAATTTTGAATTGCGACTTTGGGAACATGCTAAGGGGCGTAAGAAAGGTGGAAAGTATACACATTTTTATTCAAATGGTATACAAGGAAATCAGTCTCCTGCTCCTGCAGGATTTAATGAAGCTTACATGACTAGAATAGGATTTAATAATAATATCTCTTCTTGTCAGATGTGGGGAGAAGTGCATATGACTAATTCTATGGGGTGTCAGTCGGGCCAATATAAGAGCGTAAGAGTTACATTCTATGATGGTGATTTTACCGGAAAAACTTTGACTTTTGATGATGTTACCGTGAAGAAAACATATTCAGAAAGAGATTATTTTAGTAGTTTTGGATTCAATGATTTGACAAGCTCTTTCACAATATCATATTATTAAATACAATTGAATGTATTTTTTCTCTAACCATTCAATTTTGAAAGAATTGAATGGTTAGAGAAAAATAGACTATAATGATTTGCTGCTTCCTCGTGCAACTACGCTACGCAATTGATGGCGAAAAAAACCGAATTGTTCTGTGAATTTGCAACCGTATTCTCTTAAAATATTGGGGACAACGATGTTGTCATTTCCATGATAAGTGCAAATGGCAAACTGTAAATTACAATTTTCGAACAAATTCTTGCTTCCTTGCAGGGCGTACCGTTCAGCTCCTTCAATATCCATTTTAATAAAAAGCTGTTTTTTATCTTTATCTTGAAAAAAAGTATCAAGGGTTATTTCTTGTTCTGAATTATTATTACTTACATATTTGGGTATGATACTTACTTTGTCTTTCCAAGGTTCAAAGGTTGCATTTAATGCTTCTATCCATAATGTATCTTGCTCAAAAAGGTATATATGGGAAGCTTTTTCAATGACTTCGAGTGAAGTAAATCCTTCTGCACTTCCGACATCGACAAATGTTTTCCCTTTTACTTCCTCTATACTGTCAAGGTAGTGGTGTGGAGAACGTAAATCTTGCTCCATGGTCAATACACGATAGCATTTTTCAATCTTTTCCACTGGGATATTCTTTTTGAAGTATAAACGGTGTCCTTGCTTGTTTAGGACGTAATGCATTTTTTTTCTTTATCTTCTTGTACGGGAAATCTCATTTGTTCATATTCCTCTTTGAATTCAAACAAATGTCGTGCGTAGCCGTTTGACTTTATATATTGGTAGTATTTAAGGTTGGGAGAGTCTGCATGGAAGAGTTTGCAAAAACAATAAGGTATTGTTCCATAAATAAATTTCTTAAAAGTGCTTTTTAATGTATTCATAATGAAGGGATAAATTGGATTATAAGTGGTAAAGTTCGCCTTTTTTCGGGAGATGGGCAGATATTTCCCATCTTATTATTTATTCCGGAGCAAATTTGTCATTTTAATTAAAAAGAATAGGCTGATAAGTTGCTATATGAGGATTATCTTGTACATTTGCAGCTGAAACTTTTTAGAGATGAGAATAGGATACGACGGAAAACGGGCTGTGCAGAATTTTACGGGATTGGGCAATTACAGTCGGTATGTGGTGCAGTCATTGTCAGCCTTTGCTCCGGAAAACGAGTATTGGCTGTATGCTCCGGTGCATCGTGAAAATCAGCAACTTTCGTCGATGGTGGCCGAAAGCCGGGGAACGGTATCGGTACATTATCCGTCTCATTGGCTCTGGAGAGGAATGACTTCGTTGTGGCGTGTGGGAGGCATACGCAGGACTTTGAAACGGGACAACATACAGCTGTTCCACGGACTGAGTAATGAACTTCCCTTGACCATCCACAAAGTGCGTGAGGTGAAGAGCGTGGTAACCGTTCACGACCTTATTTTCCTGAGGCTTTCGCATTGTTTTTCATTGATTGACCGCTTGATATATAACTATAAATGCCGCTATGCGTGCAAGCATGCAGACCATATTATCGCTGTGAGCGAGTGTACTAAGCGTGATATCGTGCATTATTACGGGATTCCGGCCGACCGGATTTCCGTCATCTATCAGGGATGCAACCCGTTGTATGCCTGCCGTGCCGATGAAGAGAAACGCAGGGAAGTGAAGCGGAACTACCGGTTGCCCGAACGCTATGTCTTGTCGGTGGGCACCATCGAAGAACGTAAGAATACACTGGCCATCGTGCAAGCCTTGGAACATCTGCCCGATGAACTGCATTTGGTTCTGGTAGGGAGACCCACGGCCTATATCCATCAGCTGAAAGAGTTTATGGCAAAAGCCGGATTGCAGGACCGGGTACACTTTCTGCACGGCATCCCTTCAGACGATTTGCCTGCCATCTATCAGTCGGCCGAGACTTTTGTATACCCATCTGTTTACGAAGGCTTCGGCATTCCTATTCTTGAGGCTTTGTATTCCGGCATTCCGGTGGTTGCGGCAACCGGCTCTTGTCTTGAAGAGGCGGGGGGAAAGCATTCATTGTATGTGAGTCCTCACGATACAGAGGGATTGGCGGCGGCGATTACCCGTACACAGAAGCCTTCGGAACGTGCCATCATGATTGAAGAAGGGCTGAAGTGGGCACAGAGGTTCACGCAGGAGCAGATGGCGCGGGAGACGATGGAGTGTTATCGGAGGGTGCTGGGCGAGAGTTGAGTGTTGATCATTATATAGAACCATCGTATGAAGAAAGTTTTGACAGTAGGGGTTTTCGACCTTTTGCACATTGGCCACATAGAGCTGTTCCGAAAGGCAAAGGCGCTTGGCGACTATTTGATAGTGGCCGTGCAGGACTCCGACTGTGTCTTTCAATTTAAACCGGATGCCAGTCTGGTATATTCAACAGAAGAACGATGCTATATGGTTAGTGCTATCCGCTATGTAGATGAAGTGGTGGTCTATCGAAACGTGGGTGATATTGTGGATGAAGTGGATTTCGACCTGTTTGCCAAAGGCCCCGACCAGTCTCATGCGGGATTTCAGCGCGTAGTAGATTATTGTGGCGAGAATGACAAAGAAGTGGTTGTCATGGCCCGTACGGAAGGAATCTCCTCTTCAGAATTGAAGGACCTGATTAAATGTATGAAGTGATGAATATCAAAGACATAAAGATAGAAAGATGGCGAATTACGATATAAGACCTCTGCAACTTAGGCTGCTGGATATCCTGATGGCCATTGATGCGATGTGCCGTAAATACAATCTTAAGTATTATCTGGTAGACGGCTCTCTTATCGGTGCCGTACGCGAGAAAGGCTTTATTCCCTGGGATGATGATATGGACATCTGCATGCCCCGCGAAGATTACGAGAAGCTGATTGCGCATAGCCGGGAATGGCTCCCTGCTCCGTACGAGTTTGTCTGTTTTGAGAATGACCCTGAATATCCGCTTCATTTTGGCAAGGTGCAGGATGCAAGTACCACGTTGATAGAACGTCCCCATTTGTATTATTTGGGCGGGGTGTATGTGGATGTGTTTCCCATTGACGGGGCACCGGAAGGAAAACTCGCGCAGCGGTTTTACGACATTAAGTACAAATACCTGAAGAAGGCGCTCTATTTCCTTTTTCGCAACCCTTATCGTCACGGACACGGACCTTCGTGCTGGCTGCCCTTGCTGGTGCGCAAATGCTATACGTTGCCGAGGTTGCAGATGAAGATAAAGCAACACATGATGCTTTATGATTTGCGTACAAGTCGCATAGCTGCTGTTAACCATAATGATGGACTGGGCAGTATGGTTGATAAAGAGAAAGTATTGGGGGAACCTACACCTATAGAATTTGAAGGAAAAACAGTTATGGGCATGAGGGATAACGATGCTTATCTGACGCAGTTGTTCGGTGATTATATGACTCCCCCTCCTGAGGGCAAGCGTCATCAGCACAACTTTCATTTTATGGACTTGAATCTGCCTTACCGGGAGTACAGGAAATGACTTACCTCCGTGTCTGGCCAACGGTCAGAACAGTTTCTTATAAAAGCGTTTGGCTTTTTTCCTTTTTTCAAATTTACCAAGTGCATCCATTACCTGCTTCGTGCTTTGTGCAACATCCCAGCCACGCAAGGAGGCATATTCCTCTGTGATATATTGCAGCAAGTCTCTCCTGTGGGTGATTCTCTTCAGGTTCTCCAGACATTCTTTGGGTGAAGCGGAAGCCTTGAAGGTGGAACGGTTGGTATCGATGACGGTGAAGTGATACTTCCCCGCCTCATCAATGTGATAAAGAATGTTGCTCAGATTGGGGTCTCCGTGGAAGAATCCTTTTTGATGCATGGATACGAAAAAAGCCGCCAGAACAGAAGCCGCCCGCTTGTCGAATGCTTCTTCTTTTACCAGTAGCGGATAGAGCGGCGGGTAATGGCATACGCCGGAGATGAAGTAGCCGGTATGGAACAGCCGATACTTTTTGCATTCAATGCATGCGATGCCTTCGGGAGTGTCTATCCCGATTGACTCTAACTTCTGGGCATATAAGAATGCTCTTTTTGCTTTGCTCTTCCGCCAGAAAGTATAGGCCAGCCGTTGGATGAGGTTCGGTGTCTTGTATCGTTTTACAATCCATTCTTTATCATCGTTCTTGAATCTTTTGACCACATTGCGGCTGGCGTATATGGTTTCTCCTTCTGTTCCGAATTTCTCCGGCAGATTGGAGACAAATTCGAATGCCGATTGGTATTTGGGCTGGATGAGAATCTGCATACAGTTATTATTGGTTGGTGGTTTGCAGAAAAGCTATGGCCTTTTCCGCTGCTTGTTTGAAATAGAATCCTTTGGATATCCTGTCACTCATTCTCAATACATTGTTTCTCATCTCGCGGTATTCTTCGACAGTAATTGAAAGGAGTAATCGGTTCAGGTCTTCCAGTTTGCCGATACATAATCCCAAGCGGTTGCTTTGCACGAAAGGTGCCAAGGCAGCTCGCTCCCAGATAATGACGGGCAGTCCGCAACGAATGTATAGTGAGGTCTTGTGCGGAGTGTTGAACTGGAGGTACTCTCCGAAGTCTCCACAGCAGGTTTCTACGGAATCTCCGTCCCATACAAGGCCGAAATCCCCTTCTACGGATTCGATTAGCGTGTCGGACTGTACGAACCCTTTTATGCGAAAATGCTCCCTGCCTTTTGCCTCTTCCAGAAAGAATCCGCTGCCATACAAGTTTACGGAATATCCTTCTATCTTTTCTCCCCATGAGTAAAGGAAGGCATTTTTTCGTCGGCTGAGTGCTCCGGCATATACAATCTGGTAGGGGGGGGATGGCAACTCCTTGTGTGCGTCCGGCCGCGCTACCGATAAATAATCCCATACTCCCAGATGGCCGACAGGTATCTGGCAATGTCGGTCCTTTATCCATTGCTGCATGGCGGGATTGGTCGCGATGATATAGTCGGCATGTTCCAGTCTCTTTATTTCTTGGGAAACTGAGAGCTTTTTGCGACGGAAAGAACCCAAGTCGTGTATGAGTATCACTATCTTGCAGCCTTTGAAATGGGCGACGTTGCAGATGAAGCTGAAATACTTCTTTAGGGGATATTGCAGGAAGAGTATGTCTCCTTTTCTTAAACAAACTAATGCTTTCAATACTCCAGAAAGTGTCAGTACAAATGATACGATGACGTGGGGAGAGAAAGTACGTTTGAGTCCGATGTTTCTGAATCCCCATCCCGCCATTAAATCTTCCATATCCGTTTTGGCTTTGTAGCCGGAACTGGAGACTCCTTTGTAGTTACGAGACAAATAACATATCATGGTTTTTTGCTGATTACTGATTCTACTTTTTGTATGATACTTTGGACTTTTATCTGCGTTAAGCAGGCATAGTCGTCTCTGAGGCAAGGCTTGTTGCCGAAAATGGAACAAGGGCGGCAGGGTAAGTCTTCTGTTTGTATCGCATTTCCGGCGGTTTGTCCCCATCCCATAAATCCGGCAAAAGGATGCGTCGCTCCCCAGATGGAAATCACGGGAGTGGCAGTCAGCGAAGCCAAGTGCATGTTGGCCGAGTCCATAGATACCATTACTTTCAAATGGCTCATCAAGGCTAGCTCTTCGTCCAGTTTCAGTTTTCCTGCCAATGACAGCACATTGTTGTATGCTTTACTCCATAGCTCTAATTTTTCCGTTTCGGTTTTTCCTCCTCCGAACAGGAATATTCTCCAGTCTTTGTGAGATGAAGCTTCCTCTATCAGTCGGGCAATGGTGGTGTCGGGCAAAGTCTTTCCCCGATGTGCTGCGAAAGGGGCAATCCCTATCCAATGTTTGTCGTCGGGCATTCCGGTGACGGATTGGAACAGGGAAATGGCACCTTTTCCTTCGCTGTAGATGGAACAGAAAGTCGGTTCTATGGGATAGCCCAATTTGTCGAGTACTTCTTCATAACGGATAAAGGAGGAAGGAAGTTGTCTCAGCTCCTTGTGCTTTGGTTTCACCAGTTTTCTTTTTTCCTTACGGCCTTTGTCGATGTGTGCTATTTTTGCTCCCGAAAAAATGAAAAGCATCCGTAATATTTGGGTGCGCAGCACGTCATGAAGGTCGGCCACGGCATCATAATGCCTCTCTTTTTTCAGTTCGCGGAACAGTCGAAACAACCCTCCCAGTCCTTTATATCGGTTTACGTCAACTCCCCGAAAGTGCACGTTAGACGGTGCTTCGGCAAACAAAGGTTGCATGAACGGTCTGCTTAGGACTGTGATATCCAGTTCCGGATATTGTCGGGCCAAGGAGTCAATGACCGGTACTGTCATCGCCACATCGCCTAATGCCGAAAATCTGATAACCAAGAGTTTCATTTCCTGCCGTAAAGAACCGGATTCAAACTTGGGTCATTGTACATCTTCATCTGTTTGTAGACCTTCATGTATTTGCTTCCGGCTTCAATGTCTGCAATCAGTTGGTCGATGGCGGTAGATAAATCATGCCGTTGCTCCAGCAGAATGTTCAGTTTGGCTTCGCACTGCGCATGATGTTCGGCGGTAGTCTCCGTACGCTCCACTTCCTGGCGCATGTGATGTATTTTCAATGCCAGGATGGAAAGTCGGTCGATGGCCCATGCCGGGCTTTCGGTATTGATGGTAGCGTCCGGTTTTACTTGGATACTCTTGTATTTGTCCAGAAAATAGCTGTCTATCAGTTCCACCAGATCCGTGCGGTCTTGGTTGGACTTGTCTATTCTTCTTTTAATCTTCAAAGCTTCTGAAGGCTCGATATTCGGGTCGCGGATGATGTCTTCCAGATGCCACTGTACGGTATCTATCCAGTTCTTCAGATACAGATAGTACTCAATGCTTCTCAGCTCGTAAGGATTTTGAATAGGAGTGTCCACATGGTCTTCCTTGTGATAGTCAAGAATAGACTCTGTAAATATACGATTGCTAAGTGTTGTAAAGCTCATAACTTCAAAGATTAAATGATAAACTATGATTTATTGAATGACAAAGCTAAGCAAACTTTCCTATATATCCAATTATTGTTGGGCTTTTTGTGTTGTCCCCGCACGGCTCTTTCATTTGTAGTAGTTATCGGGAACTTTAGCTATTCCCGTTTCAATCATTAATGAAAAACATCCGAAGTGTAAAGGATAAAGTTGGAAGATATAAAGAGGAAGAGGTTTTTCCAGCTTTGGTCTTTCTATCCCAAACCTTGGGATAGAAAGACCAAGGCTTGGGATACATGTCCGTAAGCTGAGGATAAACCTTGCGCAACATAACTCCTTTAAATGAAAGAGCCGTGCTGCCCCGTCTTCTTGACAGCGCGTTGCCGGAGTTTTTCTACTTTGGCTGGGAGAGGTAATCGAAGCGAATCATCCGGTCGGAAATATCGTATGCTTTTTGGGCGAACTCGGCTTCCGCCGGGGTGGGCTCTTCACCTACCACCTCCATTTGGGGGCTGATGGCGAATCCTTTCTTGCATGGGTCGAGGATGCTTTGTCCCAATCCGCTCCAGTAGTAATCATCCAGTTGGAGCAGGTTCAGTAAGGTGGGGTACATATCGATTTGTCCCATCACTTTATCATAACGCATGCCTATCGGAGAGTTTACTATGATGAAAGGGGTGAATGTCTTGTCGGATACGATGCCCTTGCCACCGGGTGCGTTGCACAGTTCTTCGCGGTAGGCAGCCAGTCCTTCGTGGTCGCCGGTGATGACGATAAGGGTCTCGTCGTATTGCGGGAGTGTTTTCAGGTACTCCACGAATTTTCCTATCGCCTTGTCCGTATAGCGTGCAGTGGTCATGTAGTCGTTCATTTTCTGTGGAATGGCCGGAGAGAAATGAATCTCTTTCAATTCTTCGGGCAATTTGAAGGGAGCATGGCCGGAGTAGGTCACCAGCTGCATGTAAACATTCTCCCCCTTCTTCCAGATTTCCCCCTTCTCTATTTTTTGGCGGCATTGCGCCAGGAAGGAGCCGTCTCCGGTACGTTTGTGCGTGCCGAAGGCTTCTGCCAGTTCAAAGTCATGATAAGCAATGATGGTGTCAGTCCCGAAGCTGTAGGCTATCACGCCCTGGTTCCAGGTCGATACTTTATCAATGGTCAGGAGGTAGTTGCGCGAGTTCTTCTGCTGATGCATGGCTTTTTGCAGGGTTCCGTAGGTGTGGTCCGGATATTGGCTGCTGTATGTGCCGCTGTTGATAGGCAGCATGCCGGCGCAAAGCAACAGCTGTGCATCAATGGAACGCCCTCCTTTCACTTGCGTCAGCACGCGGGGAGCGTATAAGGTGGTGGAGTCTTGCAGCAGTTTGTTGAGATATGGAGTAATCTCTTGCCTTTCCACTTCCCTTTCGAGTACCCAGCTTTCCAAAGATTCTGCCAGAATGACGATGCAGTTGTTGCGGATTCCGATACGTCCGGCCAAAGGGTGATGTCCGGGTTTCTGGCTCAGCCACTCCTTTATCTCTTGCTGTATCTGTGGGGTGGCCTCCTGCTTCTGGTTGATGAGGTCATAGCATAGGCTTCCGAAGACGGTATACATGGAAGTGGTGCTTGCACACAGATAGGCTTTCTGGCGGACGGTGTTGTATGCTTCCTTGAATCCTCCTTTGGCCAGGGTGGTGATGGCAAACAGCAGAATACCGATTCCCAAAGCTCCTCCGTAATACTTGTATGATGTTCTTCCGGCGGTATTTCTTTTGTAATGCCAATAAAGGGGGATACCGGCAATGGTAGATAGAGGGAAGAAGATGTCGTACCAGCGGAAGGAGTCGTAAACGCTTCCGGTGAAATCGGCGAGGTTTCCGGAAAGTCCATAGCTGTTAAGTGGGATGGCAGTATAGTAGGTGCGGAAATACATCAGGTTGACAATCAGAAGTATATCCAGCAAAAGCATGATGACTATCTCTGTTTTCCAGAGCCGGAAGAACTTATAGGGGACGAGAAGTACGAGGGTGGCTATTATTTTGGTTGCATAAAATTCGATGGTAGAGAATGAAGCGAATGTGGTGGGTATGCTCCAGATGAAATCGAATAGCAGGAATTTGAAAAAAATGGTGATTCCGAACAAAAGAGTCACTTTATCTGTTGCCCCTTGTTGACTGTCGGAGCAATGAAAAAGATTTCTTTTCATAAAATAGTATTTTTAAAATATTGGGGTGCAAAGATAGATATTTTAGAGAAGAAAAAGCTTCATAAACAGCAACTTTTGGAGAAAAGTTGATAAAAGTCATTTTTTTTCCCGGATTGATGCAGTATATGCAGAATTCTTGTATTTACTTTGCAGACGTTTAAAGCAAAGAAAACAGAATTGTAACAAACTAAGGGCTGGACTTTATTGTTCTATTGGTAATTTGAGGTGACGATTGTGTTGTTGCCGTGATATTTTGAGTGTATGAAGAAGCATTATTTATTTTTCGTTTCGGTAGCCTATTCCTATCCTATACTTCGCCCGCTTCAAGACGAAATCAGGCGTAGAGGGGATGATGTTGCATGGTTTATCGAGCCAGACTGCCCAGTGCTGTTGGCCAAGGATGAGAGGTGGCTTCAAACTGTTCAGGAAGTGATGGATTATCAGCCTATTGCCGTGTTTGCGCCGGGCAACTATATTTATGATTTCTTTCCGGGAGTGAAAGTTTCCCTTTTCCATGGCTACCCCATCAATAAGCGTGGCGATGAAAAGGATGACCATTTTTCTGTTCGCGGATGGTTTGATGTCTATTGCACGCAAGGAGAAACGAGCACTCTTCCTTTCAAGGAACTTGAGAGGAAATACGGCTTCTTCAAGGTATACGAGACGGGCTGGTGCAAGGCGGATACTTTCGTGAAGGAACGTGCGCATATTCCTCATAATGCACGTCCGGTAGTCTTCTACTCCTCCACGTTTACAAAAAATATTACTTCCGCCCCTCATCTGTTTGATACCATCAAGAGACTGGTACGCGAGAAGAACTGGGATTGGATTATTTCGTTCCATCCGAAATTCTCGGATATGGAAGTCCTCAAGAAATACAAGGAACTGGCCGCTTCCTGCCCCAATATTACTTTCCACGAGAGTGGACTTGTTGATGCCAAGCTGCTGAACAGTGCGGATGTGTTGTTATCCGATGCTTCGTCTGTGATTGTTGAGGCAATGATGTTGGACAAACCGGTTGTGACCTATTGCAACACCATGCCGGGAGCTCATTTGCTGAATGTCACTGACACGGATGCTGTAGAGGGAGCGATAGAAAAGGCCATTTCCCGTCCGGCGGAACTGATGGAACGGATGCGTGCTTATGTGCACAAGCATGAAGCCCATCTGGACGGTGAGTCCTCTTCACGGGTACTGGATGCCGTAAACAACTACATCTGGTATTTTCAAGGTAAGACCAGAACCAAGCCCTGGAATCTGGTGCGTAAGTTTAAATTGCGATGGCGGGTGGGCTATCCGTTGATGGCCACTTTGCGGTTGTGGTAATTGTCATAGCTTATGGAGAACACTGAGACACTACCTCTGATAAGTATTATTGTACCGGTCTATAATGTAAAGAATTACTTGGAGAAATGCCTGCAATCTATTTGCGGGCAGACTTATAAGAATCTGGAAATAATATTGATTGACGACGGCTCTTCCGATGGTTCGGGAGAGCTTTGTGATTTATTTGCCCAAAGGGATGGGCGGATAAAGGTTATTCACCAGACGAATGCAGGTCAGAGTGCAGCCAGGAATAGAGGTTTGGCTGTAGCTCAAGGTGAATTCCTTGGTTTCGTGGATAGCGACGACTGGATTGAACCGGATATGTACGAATTCTTGTATCACTTACTGAAAGCGAATGGGGCGGATATATCCATTTGCTCGCATTATATAGAAACTGCCGTAAAGACCAGAGTGAAGCACTCTTCTGGGCAATTCTCCAGCTTTTCTCGTGAAGAAGCTATCCGAACATTGGTAGAAGATAAGCGTATAAGAAATTATATGTGGGATAAGTTGTATAAGCGTCAATTATTTGCTGGAATATATTTTCCGGTAAATAGAGTTTTTGAAGATATTGCAGTTTCTTATCAGATATTTTATAAAACGCAGAAAGTCGTTATGCAAGACTGTCCTAAATATCATTATTTGAAACGTGAAGGAAGTACTACTCAAGGTAAATTGTACAATTACGAAAAGGAATATCTGCTCTTTCAAACTGTCTATGAACAAGTGAAATTTGTGCGAGAAAAAGAAATATGGGATAAAGCTCCTTATTGTGTACATGAACGGGGAATTCATTTGATTGACCATTTGATGATGCTTCCTCAATCTTCTTTGATAGATGATGTTATCAATGATGTATTAGCCAGAATGCAGGAGTTTGATAATGTGTCGTGGCCGCAATTGGGTGTTATGCATATATTTAAGCGCCGTATGATGTATTGTCATCTAAAGGTTTATAGATGTATTTACCGTTTAGTGAGGACATTCTTCAAATCTAAACGGTATAAATTCCAAACATTATAACTTTAATTGAATCTCAATAATGAATAAAGCAAGGGTTATAGCTTTTTATCTACCTCAATTTCATCCAATACCAGAAAACGACAGATGGTGGATGAAAGGTTTTACGGAATGGACTAATGTAGGAAAGGCACGTCCATTGTTTCCAGGACATTATCAGCCTAAGGTACCGGCAGATTTGGGATATTATGATTTGCGAGTGCCGGAAACACGTAAGGCGCAAGCTGACATGGCAAAAGAATATGGTATCGAAGGCTTTTGTTACTGGCATTATTGGTTTGGAAATGGAAAGAGACTCTTAGAGCGCCCGTTTAATGAAGTATTGTCTTCTGATGAACCGGATTTTCCTTTTTGTCTGGCTTGGGCTAATGAGTCATGGAGGGGCTTTTATCACGGCATAAAGAGCAAAGATACTTTGATAAATCAGCTTTATCCGGGAGAGCAAGATTATATAGCTCATTTCCACGAGGTATTACCTGCTTTTAAAGACCATCGTTATATTACAGTGGATGGGAAACCGTTGTTTATGGTTTATCATCCTTTGGATCATCCGGAGATGAAAGAGTTCATTGAACTCTGGCGTACTTTAGCTGTGCAGAATGGCTTGAAGGGGGTTTATTTCATAGGACAAACCTATCATTTGAAAGAAGAAAAAGAGAGACTTATGAAAATGGGGTTTGATGCTATTAATGTTGTACGCTTGTTTGACTTTGAGAAGAAAGCTGCTCTGACTTATAAATATGCGAAATGGAAACATAAAATATTTCGTATTCCTAAGGTTGTGGAGTATAAGAAGGCCAGTTCTTTCTTTGTGGGTGATGAAGAATATGAAGAGAATATTATACCTACCATTATTCCTAACTGGGATCATTCTCCACGTTCCCGTGGTAAATCGTTGGTCTTGAATCACGCTGAACCTTCTTATTTTGCCCGACATCTGAAAGAAGCGATAAAGCGCATTGAGAATAAGCCTTTAGACCATCGGCTTGCATTTGTAAAATCATGGAATGAGTGGGCTGAAGGGAACTATCTGGAACCGGATTTACATTATGGAAAACGTTATCTGGAAGTGATAAAAAAGAATGTTGTAGAGGGATGATTTCTATGGAAGAAAAGATAGCAATTGTTATACCGGCATATAAGTGCCGCTTCCTCCGGCAAACATTGGATTCTATTGTCGTACAGACTTGTCGGAGTTTTACTGTTTACATAGGTGATGATGCAAGTCCTCAGAATCTGAAGGAAATTGTTTCTGATTATGCGGATAAAATGAATATTGTCTATCGACGTTTTGATACTAATCTGGGTGGAGTGGATTTGCCGGGGCATTGGGACCGTTGTATAGCACTTGCAAAAGAACCGGTTATTTGGTTCTTTTCAGATGATGATTTGATGCCGCAGGACGGGGTGGAGCGTATTATAAAAGCATTAGAATGCTATGGTACGAGGCATGGGATGTTCCGTTTTCCCCTTGCTGTGATAGATGAAAATGGCAAGATAATACATAAAAATCCTTCATTGCAGGAATATCCGGTTTCGGGCTATCAGTTTTTGTTGGATAAATTGGAAGGAAGAATTTATTCGGCTGCTTGTGAATATGTTTTTACTCGTGATATATATGAACGGATAGGCGGTTTTGTGAAGTTTCCATTGGCGTGGTGTTCAGACGATGCAACGTGGACAAGCATAGGTGAAAATGCAGGTGGAATGATTCCTTTGCCTGGTAAACCGGTTTGTTGGCGAAATGTGATGGGCGAGAATATAAGTTGTTCCTTCAATTATGATGAAGAGAAGATAGCAGCTACAAGGCAATTTATAAAATGGGTTTCAGTTTTTTACTCGGACAGACTTCAAGATAGAAAACTACAGCATGCGATAAAGAAATATGCCCATACAATATTGCATTATAGTTTGCAAGATCGTTATAAATTACATGATCTTATGGGTATTTGTCGTAGTTTATGGTATATTTGCCCTTCTGTATCATTAAGTGTGGCATTCCGCATGTGTAAGTTGAAACTTAGAAATCGAAAGAAATAATGAAGAAAATTCTTTTTATACTTCCTTGTGTGCCTTATCCGTTGACTGCTGGAGGTAATCAGGCCTTTTTCAATATGGTGGAATATATCCGGCACAAAATGTCTGTGTCTTTGTTGCTTTCTCCGGAAAATAAGGAGATGAATGATGTCGAAAGTTTAAGGGCTTTGTGGACAAATGTTGATTTCTATCTTTTTAGGGAAGAAGATGCAGAACCTAAGACTCGTTGCCCCCGATATTACCGTTGGTTAAAAAAGATGTCTGAATCCATTTCCCGTAAGATGCAACGGCAACTGTATTCTTTTCAGCAAGAGCGTCCGTATAAGAATATGACGTTGAAGAATTCTTGTTTTAAACCTTTTCCCAAGGCATACGTAGAGTTTGTGTCTGACATCTCACGTCGTGGATTTGATATTATTCAGGTTGAGTTCTATCCATTGATAACATTGGGGTATCTATTGCCTAAAGATGTACAAACAGTGTTTGTGCATCATGAACTGAGGTATATACGTAATGAAAATGAAATGGAATGCCTTACTCATGTAACAGATGAAGACAAGATGCTCTATGGCATTGCTAAGGATATGGAGAAAGCCGCTTTACGTCAATATAAGCATGTAATTGCATTGACGGATATTGACCGTTTATTGTTGGCAGACTTGGTTGGACAAGAATGCAATATTCATGTTTCTCCGGCAGTGGTACAGATAGAGTCTGCTTATGACAGAATTGTGAAGCCAGCCTCTGTTCGTCTGACATTTGTTGGAAGTGAAAATCATTACCCGAACCAGGATGCAGTAGATTGGTTTTGTCATGAAGTAGCCCCTTGCTTACGTGTTCAGGGTTTTAAATTTGTTTTTCAAGTGATTGGGACATGGAAGAGCCGTTACGTGAAAAGTCTTCAGGCAGTATGTCCGGAAATGGAGTTAGTGGGTTATGTGGAGGATTTGCGGGAATACTTGAATGGGAGCATCGTTCTGGTGCCAATTCGTATTGGTAGTGGTATGAGGATGAAAATATTGGATGCGGTTTCCTCTATGGCTTCTTTTGTAACTACGACAAAAGGAGTTGAGGGAATTGACCTACGTCACAATGAAGAGTGTTTGATTGCTGATAGCGCAACTGATTTTGCAGCAGCAGTCATTCGTTTGGAAGCGGATAAAAAATTGCAAATCAGGCTGGCGACGCAAGCATTGAAGCGTTTGCGTGAACTTTATAATCCTCAGGAAATGTTGGAGAGAAGATTGGCTGTTTATGATGAGATATTGCAAAATAATACAAACTAATAGCATCAGATTATGCTTTCAATCATAATTTGTTCGGTATCTCCCGAACGTTTGGAGCAAGTAACCCGGAATATTCATGATACTATTGGTGTTGATTATGAAATCATTGCTATTGATAATCGTGAGAAACAATGGCCGATAGCGCGTGCGTATAATGAGGGAGCTTCTCGGGCACATTATCCCTTTCTGTTTTTTGTCCATGAGGATGTAAAGTTTCATTCGGTAGGCTGGGGAAAGTGCATTGAGAAGAAACTTAAGGAACCGGATTGTGGGGTGATAGGTTTTGCCGGTAGTAAGGTGAAATTGAAATGCTATTCGGGATGGGGAGATGTGTATAAGTGGGATGTTATATTCTATTATCAGAGCGTTGGAACTGAAACCCAATTTCGTGTAGCATCGGTTACTATGGAGCATCCTTTTAAGGAAGTGCTGGTATTGGATGGCTTTGCCATGTTTGTGCGTAAGGATGTATGGGCTAAATATCCTTTTGATGAGGAATTGTTGACGGGTTTCCATTGTTATGACTTGGATTTTACATTGCAAATAGCTGCGGATCGTTGTTATAAAAATTATGTATGTTGTTCTTCTGAGGTTTTGATAGAGCATTCTTCACAAGGGAATTTTAATCAAAGTTGGTATCAAGATACGATTAAAATGCACAAATTGAAGTGGAATAAGATGCTTCCAATGAAAATAGAGGGATTTGAATTGGGAGAAAAAGAAATGAGGAAGCAGGAAGAATACACCTTCAGTGTCTTTTTGCGTAAGTTATTGAAAGTGGGATATCCTGAGGCGAAGGTGGTGCTGAAGGACTTTTTAGCTTACCCTTATTCATGGAAACATTTACAGCACTGTATTAAATATGTGTACAAATATCTTGTAAGCTAATTGTGGTTGCTATGAAATTGTTTTTTTTATCACATGTTAGTGATTGTGCCGGAGGAGCACAAAGATGTTTATTAGATTTATTGCGGGGGCTTAAGCGTATTCACCCTGATTGGCAACTCTATATGGTTCTTCCTGGTCCGGGAGATTTGCTTGATGCCTGCTCCCCTTATCTTGATGGCTATAGGTTCCTACAAATGGAATGGTGGCTTGTAGGTAAGGACATGGATATCGGCACGAGAGAGAAGCTTTCTTATATTCGTAAACTATTGAAGTATTCCATTAAATTAACCCGTTACTTGAGAAGAATAAAGCCGGACTATGGAATGACAAATACTGTGGTTTTTCCTCATTTGGCAATATCATGTAAGATGTTAGGGATAAAGCACTGTTGGTTTATCCATGAGATACCTGATGTGACTTGGCTGAATCTTAATCCTATTTTTGAGTTTCGTTTTATCTTTAGAGCGATTGATAAATTATCAAATAAGATATTGGTAACTTCCAGATATGCAGAGTTTCATTATCAAAAGGTGATGACAAGCGCAAAAATAAGCAGCATCACCCAAGCTGTAGAATTGCCGATAACGGTTGGAGTGGATGTGAAATGTGATAGACATACGCGGTATACTATCTTGTTAGTCGGCGCTTTTGACTCTAATAAGGGACAGATGGAACTTTTGCAGGCGGTAAAGAGAATAGTGGCTGAAGGGAAGGATATTCTTTGTTATCTGGTTGGACTGGATGTTGGCTTTATGCCCAAATGCCAAAAATATATTCAAGATAATGGTCTGGATAACAATGTAAAAATTGTCTCTTACACGCAACAGGTGGTTTCTTATTATGCTTTGGCTGACGTTGTGTTGGTTTGTTCCACTTTTGAAACTTTTGGTAGGGTTGCTGTAGAAGCTCAGAAATGCGGGTTGCCATTAATCCTTTCTGATGTGGGGGCAAATCCGGAACGCATTGAGGATGGAGTGAATGGGCTCCTTTACCAGAAAGGAAATATTGCGGAATTAGCAGAAAAGATAGAAATGTTGCGGGATGAAAACGTTAGAAAAATGCTCTCCAAAAACATCGATTCCATTGCAATAGAGGAAAAGTATGGTATTGATAACTTTGCATCAAGTTTCTGTACTTTGTTGGGCTTGTAGAATGTAATTGTAAATATGATGAACGATACCCTTTCTCCCTTAGTCTCTATTATAATTTGTGTCTATAATGGTGAGAAATATTTAGAGAGATGCCTTCAAAGTGCTATGTCCCAATCCTACAAGAATATAGAAATCATCGTGGTCAATGATGGAAGTATGGATAATACTCCAGTCATTATAGAAAATTATGTAAAGTTGGATTGTCGTATTATTGTTATAAACAAACAGAATGGAGGAATATCCGAAGCGAGAAGAATAGGTGTGAATCGGGCACGGGGGAAATATATACAGTATTTGGATTGTGATGATGTTTTGATGAGCAATGCGATAGGATGTTTGGTGAACCGTGCTGAGGAGACTCAAGCCGATGTTGTTGTTGCTCCTTTCTTTTTTTGTGAAGATGGAGGAAGAAAGGAATCGGAAAGCATGGAGTTTGAACAAATGCCCGGGATTGAATATTTAAAATGTATCCTCTGTTCAAGGGCATATTGGGCTATGTGGACCAAGTTTCATTTACGTTCTTTATATGATGAGGGGATTGAAAGGCTCGGCATCTCGTTCGGAGAAGATGTTGCTTTGTCTACGCAGATTTTAGTTCGTTCGGGAAAAGTTGTTTCTATAAATACTCCGATTCTTGATTATTATGTTTATTCCTCTTCGGTATCTCACGATTTGGGAGAGAGAGCATATCTTGATTTCAATGTTTATGTGCGCTGGTTTGATGACTATATAGAACGGAACGGATTGCATGAGGAATTTGCAAGAGAATTAGCTTTGTTCCATATAAAGAATACTCAAGCGCGACTCCATTGGAAAAAGGTAAAGGATGTTAATAAGGAAATGAATCGGTTGATGATAGAGCTTGGGGATTATCCGGAATTTTGGAAATTACTGTCACGCCGTGAGAAGAAGATAGTTACTACTTATAGGTTATCATCGTTGTTGGGATATTGGAGACTGTATTATTATAATTGGAAAAATAAATTATAGAGAAATGAAAATCATAGAAAGGTGGAAGAAAAGCCTGTATAGAAAGGCTATAAAACATAGACTGATAGCCCCTCAAGTGATAGTACTTATGGATGGCGGAGTTTGTTCTCAGATGCACCAATATCTGCTGGGTAGAATTTTTGAAAATGGAGGACATAAAGTGCTCTATGATTTGTCTTTCTATGAAGAGTGGGGAACAGATATGAATTACCAGTTTGTACGTAACTTCGATTTGTTGAAGGCTTTTCCTTACTTAAAAGTGAAGTCCGCTTCTAAACTGGCTTTGTCTGTCTATAAGAAGAAATATTTCAATTTGGGTAATAATACTTATGGCAGGCAGGATGACTTCTCTTTTCTACAAAAGAAGCCTCCGGTCTATTTAGGTGGTTATTATCATGTTCCGGCTGATATTTGGCTTTCGGTATTCCGGTCGCTTTTTAGAGTAATGCCCGAGGTGCTGGATGCACAGAATAAATTGCTGTATTCAGAGATTGATTCACGTCCTTGTTCCGTAGCTGTTCACGTAAGGCGTGGGGACTTGAAAGTAGAAATTCCGGCTTACGGCAAACCTGCTTCATTGGAGTATTTCAAGTCGGCAGTGACTTATATGCAGGATAGGGATATGTCTTCTTTCTTCTATTTCTTTTCAGATGAGCCGGATTGGGTGAGGGATGAACTTATTCCGCAACTTTATCTTACGGAAGGTAATTGTAAGATTGTTGATATAAACGGTTCTGATAAGGGGTATATGGACTTGTTTCTGATAGCTCGTTGCAAGCATCAGATTACCAGTAAAGGGACTTTAGGTAAATATGGTGCTCTTTTAGGAGATAATTCAGAGAAAATGGTGGTGCTTTGTGATGATGAAGTGGAATATCCATGGAAAGAATTACTTCAAAATGCCATATTTTTATAGATTCGGCTTAGTGGTTGTCTCTGTTTTCGTAAGTAGTGATTTTATTTCTATGTTGAACAGTTTGTTTCTTGTATATCGGTAATAAAAAGTGTGGAGAGGTTTTTCGTGCCCTTTTCCACACTATTAAATCTTAGAAGAAATACCCCACGGAGAGCATCAAGTTGCGGTTTTTGTTTCCGCTATCTTCTATATTGTCCAGTAATCCCCAGTCATATCCGATAGAGACTTGATATTTTTGAAAGAATTCGACTCCTGCTTTGAGTCCGAGACCAAAGTCGAAACGTTTCATGGCATTGCTTCCGAATACTTTGGCAGAATCATGAATGCTTGTCAATCCTTCCACTTCATCAATCAAATATCCCGTTGCCTTCATTTTACCGAAGAGACCTACTGCAAAGTAAGGACCGAAATTGCCAAAGATGGCAAAGTTGTCATTGATGGCGTATTTGTAGCCCATGTGTATAGGTATTTCTAAATAGTAGGGATTGAATTTCAGAGATGCATCATTCCCATTTATTTGCGCACCTTTTAAAGAGAGCAATGCAGCCATGTCAAGATAAACACCTTGGGCTATCTGAGGTAATTCTTTTTCAGCCTTGATGCCGACATGGAAACCCACCTTGCTGTCAAGACCGTCAGTAGAAAATTTACTGGAATTCATACCTGCCATCGCTCCCCATTTGAGTCCTTCTTGCGCATGAGTCCCCATAATGCAAGCTATGGACAAAACAAATAATACTAAAATCTTTTTCATTATAATATGTTTTTAGGTTATTGATGTCGCAAAAGTATGACTTCATTTAAAGAAGAGGTGTATAAAAAGTGTATAATTCAGGTTGTATAATGTTTTATATGTGTATAAATGTAGTGAATTTACCTTTGGCAGAGTCTGTTTAGAGTTTCTTTCAATGAGGTTTCTTTGCGTGATAATCCCATCTTTTGTTCTAGAATTCGGTTTGCCTTTTTGTAGATGGTGTCCCGCGTGCAATTCAGTAAGTAGGCTAAATGCATAATAGGGAAATTGGTCAGGTATAAGCAGCAGAGATGTATTTCTTCTGGTGTCAGGTGGTATTCAGATTGTAAGTATAGGGTGATGTTGCTTTGGCAACGGTCGGTCTCTGCAATCAGTTGTAGCCAATCTTCGTCCTCCATTGTTTCTTCGGACTTATCGTGCTCCTTGCAGGAAAGAATGATGCGTCTCATCTTGTTGTGGATATCCGAATGGTTGAAGCTTTCTTTTAATAAGCAGTTTCTTTCGATATTCAACTTGTGCAATTCGCCGCATAGTTTCTGCTGCTGTTCTTTGTTGTTATGGTATTTCTCTATTTTATTTTGCAGAAATGTTATTTTTTCCTCTTTGCTTTGGAGTTCTAGCCTGAGTATTCTGTATTGTTCTTGTATGGCAACTTGCTCAGTGGCTAATTTATTCTTATCCTTTTGAAGTTGTTTAGCACGGTTGCGGTATCTTTCTAAAGAGAAGAAGGTGACGATGATGATAATTCCAACCGAAACAAGGAAAATGTAGGTGTGCTTGTTGATGGAAGAATCATATTTTTCTTTTTGTTGTATAATTTGCTGTTTGTTTTCTGCATCAATAATTTCGTAAGGGTAGCGGCTGTTCTGCATGCTGTCCAAATAGGCAGAGTAGTTGCGTTCCATCTCTAAGGAAGTAGCTAAGTCTCCTTGCTCTTTGGCTATGTCTGCCAGATACATGTAAGCCCCGGCTTTGGTGGCATAGTCTGTTGTGAAAAGGGATTTTTGTAGGTAGTAGCGGGCAGAATCATATTGCAATATTAGGTAATATGCGCTTCCAAGTAGTTCGAAAGCTTTGTAGCATGTTGTGCGGTCTTTCTGTACGCCAAGATTCTGTTTGGCGAATTCTATAGCTTTCTCTCCGTTTTCCATCCAGTTGTATAGTTGGCATAGTGAGGAGAACACATTTTCTTTTAATTGTATGTTGGACTGTTTTTGGACGATAGCGAGTGCCTTCAACATCATTTTTTCGGCTTCGGGATAGAATTCCTCTCCTTTTTCCATTCGGATGAGTCCTCGTCGTGACAGAACTTCTGCTTGAAGAACAGAGTCCTTTAGCTGAATACCTATTTGTTGTGCCAATTGATAGCTGGAATCGGCTTGTGTATTTAGGTTTTGTGAATAGTATAGATAACCTATATTCAGGTAGATAAGACTTAACAGACGTTTCTCTCCTGCTTCTTCAGCCAAAGGTTGAGCTATAAGGTACTGGGTCATGGCTTCTTTTTTCTTTCGTGAATCCCGGTAGACGCAGCCGGAATAGTAATGGGCCCTTGCCCGCTTTTCTATGTCGTTTGTGCCGTTGTAGTAGGTCAGGGCCGATTGTATCAGGGAATCATTGGTTTGGATAATGTAGTTCTTATCTCTTGTTTCTGTCATTAATAGGCCATAATAAGCACTGTCAGCTTGGGTCTGCAGGCTGTTTGTCGGGAATGCTTCGAGCATAGATAGGGCAGTGTCCGGTTGCTGAACGATGAGCGAGTCAATTGCAATCAGGTACTTATTATAGTTCACTCGGGTATTGCAAGCAATGGACAGAAGTACGATTAGGACAGATAGGGTTGTGATAATAGCTTTTCTCATGTGGTGAACAAAGTTCTCAGTTAAGTCGGGTGCAAAGGTACATCTTTTTCATTATTTACTCATATAATTGCTTGGGCATATTGAAGTTTGAAGAAAATTGTGTGGAAGTTAGGAGTAAAGATGGAAAATAAATGAGCCGGCTATTATTAAAGAAAGTAGAGAATGTGGGCATTTAGGCAGAAATAACCTGAAACCCTTTTCCATTCCCTCGTTTTCTTGTATCTTTGCGACCTCATAATTCACTTAACTACAAGCAATGAAGGAATTTCTGCAGCTGATGCGACGCTTTGTGTCGCCTTACAAGAGATATATCGGTTGGGCAATCGTGCTCAATGTACTGTCTGCCATATTCAACGTATTTTCATTCACACTGCTCATTCCTATTCTCAATATCCTCTTCAAAACGGGGGAGAATACCAAAGTGTACGAGTACATGGAGTGGGGGAGCGAAGGCATCAAGGAAGTGGCGGTGAACAATTTCTATTACTACGTCACTCAGATGATTGAGACACACGGGCCACAGATGACATTGCTGTTCATGGGGCTCTTCCTTGCTTTCATGACCATGCTGAAGACTTCCTGCTATTTCGGTTCTTCCGCCATTATGATTCCCCTTCGTACGGGAGTGGTACGCGATATCCGCGTGATGGTCTATTCCAAGGTGATGCACTTGCCGCTCGGCTTCTTCTCCGAAGAAAGAAAGGGAGACATCATTGCGCGTATGAGTGGTGACGTGGGCGAAATTGAAAACTCCATTACCAGCTCACTGGATATGCTGCTCAAGAATCCTATCCTGATTCTGCTCTACTTCTCTACCTTGATTGTGACCAGTTGGCAACTGACTTTGTTCACCGTTCTGGTGCTGCCCGGTATGGGCTGGTTGATGGGGAAGGTCGGTAAAAAATTGAAGCGCAAGTCGTTGGAAGCCCAAGGGAAATGGAGTGACACCATGTCGCAACTGGAAGAGACGCTTGGTGGACTGCGTATAATCAAGGCTTTCATAGCCGAAGACAAGATGGTGGACCGTTTTAAGCAATGCAGCGACGAGCTGCGTGATGCTACCAACAAGGTGGCTATCCGTCAGTCGTTGGCACATCCGATGAGTGAATTCCTCGGTACGTTGCTCATTGTATTGGTACTGTGGTTCGGTGGCTTGCTCATTCTGGGTGAGGGTACATCTATAGATGCCTCCACGTTTATCTTTTATATGGTGATTCTGTACAGTATCATCAATCCGTTGAAAGACTTTGCAAAGGCAGGATACAACATCCCGAAGGGGCTGGCATCCATGGAACGTGTGGACAAAATTCTGAAAGCCGAGAACCCCATTAAGGAACCGGTAAACCCGTTGCCGCTGCACGGGATGAATGACCGGATTGAATTTAAGGACCTCTCCTTCAGTTACGACGGCAAGCGCGAAGTGTTGAAGCACGTCAATCTGATGGTGCCCAAAGGACAGACCATTGCACTTGTCGGCCAGTCCGGTTCCGGCAAGTCTACATTGGTGGATTTGCTGCCGCGCTATCACGATGTGCAGCAAGGTGAAATAATGGTTGACGGCATAAACATCAAGGACTTCCGCATTCACGACCTGCGTGCATTGATAGGAAATGTCAATCAGGAGGCTATCTTGTTCAATGATACCTTCTTCAACAACATAGCTTTCGGCGTGGAGAATGCCACTATGGAACAGGTTATCGAGGCGGCAAAGATAGCCAATGCCCACGACTTCATCATGGAGACCGAATTGGGCTACCAGACCAATATAGGCGACCGTGGCGGCAAGCTCTCCGGCGGACAGCGCCAGCGCATCAGTATTGCCCGTGCCATCCTGAAGAATCCGCCCATCCTGATACTTGATGAGGCTACCTCTGCCCTCGATACTGAAAGCGAACGCTTGGTGCAGGAGGCTCTGGAACGGCTGATGAAGACCCGCACCACGATTGCCATTGCCCACCGCCTTTCCACCATCAAGAATGCCGATGAGATTTGCGTGCTTTATGAAGGTGAAATCGTGGAGCGCGGCAAGCACGAGGAACTCTTGGCGAAGAACGGCTACTATAAGCGGCTGAACGATATGCAATCCCTTGCGTAGAGAGATGTGGACAGTTGAAGAGAATAATGAAGAAGAATTGATACGGAGATTGAAGCGTGGAGACTACAATGCTTTCTGCCGTATCTACGACCTCTATGCCAAGTGTCTTTACGCTTACAGCCTTCAATATATCAAGCAAGCCGAAGATGCCGAAGAAATCGTGCAGGATGTGTTTGTCAACCTCTGGAACCGGCGAGATACTATCCGGCAGGAACAGACTTTGCGTGCCCTGCTCTTTATCATGGCCAAACACTTGCTGATAAATGCCTACCGTGCACAGGTGAACCAACCTGTCTATGAAGATTACCTGAATTATCAGGACCGGTTGAGTGTGGAAGATACCCGATACCGGATGGAATACAGTGACTTCCTGAAGAAGTTCGATAGCGCCCTTGCCACCCTGGTGCCTACGCAACAGAAGGTGGTCAGGCTGTCGCGACTGCAACAATGGTCGAACAAAGAAATAGCCCAGCACCTGCAGCTGAGTGAGCAGACGGTCAAGAACCAGCTTTCGCTCGGTATGAAAAAGTTGCGGGAAGTGTTCGACAAGCTTCTTTGCCTACCCGTCTTCATGTTAATACATTAACTAATCCTTATAAATCGAATTATTTATTAATAAACTGCTACCTTTTCGGTACGGATTGACTTTAAAGATTGTCATTATTTTAAGTACATGACAAAAATTTGAAAACATCGAATTTTGGGGTATAAGTCGGACGCATAAGTATGGTCGAAATCTCTT